>DNAU01000239.1:569-5519 GCA_003491925.1 Chloroflexota bacterium | reverse complement strand
TGCGTCTGCAGGTAGCCGATCGCCCGCGAGGCCGGGTCCTCCTGCGCCTGCACGGCCCGCCCGGCCGGCAGGCCGAGCAGCGCGCACGCCGCGACGAGACCGAATGCCACCACCACACCGGTGCACCTGCGGGATACCGTCATCCCACGCTCCTCCGGCGGCGATCGGGCTCCACCTCGCCGAAGGCATCCTCGCCGCCATGAGGCCGTCCTCCCGTCACGCGCGGGGGTGGAGTCGTGCCTCGGGTCGGTCTCCTGGCTTGCGGCTCGTCGCCATCGGTCGCCTTCCCACGAGACCCACGTCTCGCAGTGGCACGCTGACCTCGGCTCCCCGCTCACAGTTGCGCGACAGCGCCGGATTCTCACCGGCTTCCCGTTCAACCCGGGGCGTTATTCAGGTGTGAGCGGCATTATGGCGCGGGCGCGCCCGCGCCCGGATTCGCCCCAGCCGCCGACCCCAGCGGGCTCCCGCCCGATCGACTCAATCCCAGCGGAACCGCCAGGAGGCGACCGCGATGGTGACCACCGCCCACACCGCCATCACCAGGCAATCGGTGGTGATGGAACTGAACCCTGCTCCGTCGTTCATGACCTGGTGCAGCGCATCACTGGCCCAGGCGAGCGGGAGGATGCGCGCGATGGTCTGCACCACCGTGGGCAGCGAGCTGATCGGGAAGAAGAGCCCGCTCAGGAACATGAGGGGGAAGGTGACCATCGCCGCCAGCGCGCGCGCCGACTCGCTGGTGCGGGAGACGCTCGTGATCAGGAAGCCGATGCCGACGAAGGATGCGGTCCCGAGCACGATCGGGGGGATCAGCAGCAGCCAGTTCCCGTAGTTCCTCGCCCCGAAGACCCAGGTGCCGAGCAGCACCAGGACGAGGATCTGGAGCAGCACGGTGAGGCCGCCGCCGACCACCTGGGCGGCCAGGACCGTCCGCGAGCTGACCGGGGTGGCGCGGAACCGTCGCAGGACGTGGGTCACGCGCTTCTCGACCAGACCGATCGCGACGTAGTTGACCCCTGAGAACAGGATGATGTAGGCGATCATCGAGGGCAGCATGTAATCCATCTCGGTGACCTGGTTGACCTCGGCGACCTTCGGAGAGCTCAGGGTCAAGCTCGGGTGGCCCCGACCCGCGAAGCCGGCCGTCACGTTGGCGACCACCGCGTCCGCGATGGCGGTGGACGACGAGCCGCCCCCCGCCTGGTAGATCCCCACCTGCTGCGGCGGTCCCTGACCCGCGTAGGCGGCACCGAAGCCGCTCGGGATCACCAGGACGGCGGTGATCGAGTCGTCCTTGAGGTCGGCGAAGGCGCTGGCGTGGCTTTTGGTGTGGAGGCTCACCCCGCTCACGTCGCCGAGCGCCTTCAGGTAGGCGGCCGACGCCGCGGTGCCGTCGTTGTTGACGGCGTCGAAGCTCACCGCGAGGCCGCTGCCGCCGAACAGCAGACCGAAGATGACCATGAAGAGGACGGCCAGCCCGAGGGTGAAGATCAGGGCGGTCCGGTTGCGCACCGAGGCGCGCACCTCGTTGACGGCCATGGCGCGGAAGGCACGGAAGGAGCTCATTCGCGGAGGCTCCGGCCGGTGAGGCTGAGGAAGACGTCCTCGAGGGTCCCGTGGCGGACCATCAGGTCGCGGATCGCTCCACCTCCAGCTCCAGATCCACCTCCGCCGGCGCCCCCGTCGACGTCGACGCCCGCGGCCCAGGGGGCGTGGGGATCGAGGAGGGCGTGGAGCACCGCCTCCGGCGTCCGGGTGGTGACGCTCACCCGGCCGTCGGCGACCACGCGCTCCACCCCGGGCAGCGTGCGCAGGGTCTCCGCGTCCAGCCCGGGCACCAGGGCGAACTCGATGGTGGTGCCGGGCGCGTGCTCGGCGATCAGCCGTGGTGGGGTATCCAGGGCGACGATCCGGCCCCGGTCGATGACCGCCACGCGGTCGCAGAGCCGCTCCGCCTCCTCCATGTAGTGGGTGGTCAGCACCACGGTCTTGCCGCGCTGCCGGATGCCCTCGATGACCGTCCAGATGTTGAGCCGTGCCTGGGGGTCGAGCCCGGTGGTGGGCTCGTCGAGGAAGACCAGGTCGGGGTCGTTGACGAGGGCCAGGGCGATGCTGAGCCGCTGCATCTGCCCGCCGCTCAGCTTGTCGGTGAAGGCGTCGGCCTTCTCCCCGAGGTTGAACTCCTCGATCACCTCGGCGACGGGTCGCGCCCGCCGGTACAGGGCCGCGAACAGCTCGACGGCCTCGCGGACCTTGGTGAAGGGCGGGAGGGCGGTCGCCTGGAGCTGAACCCCGATCCTCTCCTTGACCGTCTCCGGATGGGCGAGCACGTCGGTGCCCAGCACCTGGACGGCGCCGGCATCGGGGACGCGCAGCCCCTCGATGATCTCCAGGGTGGTGGTCTTCCCGGCCCCGTTGGGCCCGAGCATGCCGAACACCTCACCCCTCTCCACGGTGAAGCTCAGACCGTCGACGGCAGCAACGTCGCCGTAGCGCTTGACCAGCCCCTCGACGTCGATGTCTGCCATCTCTCCCCCCTGCCGCAAGCGGGCGGGCATCGGCTCAGCGCGCATCATAGCGGGCTCCCCCGAGCCGGCCATGCGGCCGACCGCGGACAGCTCGGCGGTGTGGCAGCTCGGTGGCTCCGCGGTGTGGCGGCCTGGGGCGGCGGTGGCCATTGGCATCTTCCCTCGCGGCTCGGCGTTTCAGACCATTGATTTGAAACGTCGTTATAGAACCACGTTCAGATACACTCTGTCAAGTGGCCAGACCGAGGACCCACGACGAGACGCTCCGCCTCCGCCTGCTCGACGAGGGTGGGCGGCTGCTGGCCGAGCAGGGCCCGGCGGCCCTCACCGTCCGCCGCCTCGCGGAGCGCGCCGGGACCTCCCCCTCGGCCGTCTACAGCCTCTTCGGCGACAAGTGGGGGCTGGTCGACGAGATGTTCCGGGAGGGCTTCCGGCGCTTCGCCGAGCGGATCGCCGCGCTGGAGCGGACGGGCAACCCGGCCGCCGACCTCAACGCCGTCGGTGAGGCCTTCCGGGCCAACGCCCGGGCCAACCCGCACCTCTACGACCTGATGTTCGGCGAGCCCTTCCCCGAGTTCGTCCCCGGTCAGGAGACCCGAGCTGTGGCCATGGGCACCTTCGGCGCGCTGGTCGAGGCCACCGGGCGCTGCGTCGACGTCGGTCTGCTGGAGGGTGACCCGCTCACCCTCGCCACCATCTTCTTCGGCATGGTCCACGGGCTCACCAGCCTCGAGCTGCTCGGGTGGCTGCCGTCCCCCGAGCAGGCCGACGCAGCCTGGAGGCGAGCCCGCCTGGCGCTGTACGAGGGGCTGAGGCGGGTCTCGACCGAGGTCTGACCCGTCAGGCCCGGCGTGGCATCCAGCGGAAGAATCGGAGCGCCACCAGCAGCGCGGCCGCGCCCCAGGCGAGCAGCACCAGCAGGTCCTCGCCGTCCCACCCGCCCGAGGACGGCTTGGCACCGTAGGCGGTGAGCATCGCCTCCTTGAACCAGTAGATGGGGAAGACGTTGGCGATGTCGTTGAAGACGGTGTTGCGGAAGCTGAAGAAGAAGCCCGAGATGAAGAGCAGCGGCAGGTAGCTGATGTTGATGACCGCGATGGCCGCGTCCGCGTTGGGGATGACCACCGTGATCGCCATGCCCAGCACACAGAAGACGACGCCGCCCAGCATCACCGTGACCGCGGTCGCCAGCCAGTGCACCGGCCAGGGGGCAGCGTAGAGGAAGTGGCCGACCGCCGAGGTGAGCGCCACCAGGATGACCGCGGTGACGAGCGCCGAGCCGACCACGCCCACCACCATCGCCGCGGGTGGCATCGGGGTCCCGCGCAACCGCTTGAGCAGCCCGGCGTCGCGGCGGATGGAGAGGTGCATGGCCAGGTTGACGTAGCAGGTGGTGATCACGCCCCAGGCCGCCATGGCCGGGACGAAGAAGGTGTTGTAGGGGACCAGGACGCCGCCAACGCACTGACCCCGGCTGCCGAAGGCGCCGTCCAGGCACTCCATGTCGCCCTTGAAGATGGTCCCGAAGATGAGCAGGAACATGATCGGAAAGGCGAAGCCGAAGAACGCCGCGGTGGGGTTGCGCCAGAAGCCGCGCTGCTCGGCGCGCACCTGCCGGAGGCTGATGCTCAGGTCACTCACCGCCGGTCAGCTCCAGGTAGACGTCCTCCAGCGACGGCTGGCTCACCTCGAGTCGCTCCAGCTCGATGCCGCGCGCGACCGCCCAGGCGGTGAGCTCGTGGAGAGCCTGGGTGGGCGTCTCGGTCATCATCGCGACCAGTCCGGCGTCGTCACCGGGAACGACCTCACCCACCACGGGCACGTCGCCCCCATCGGGGCGGATGAACTGGATCCTGGTCTCAGCCCGTTCCGCGCGCAGGCTCGCGGGGGTGCCGATCCGGACCACCTCGCCGGCGCTGACCACGCAGACCCGGTCGGTCAGGTTCTGGGCCTCGTCCATGTAGTGGGTGGTGAGCAGGATGGTCTTGCCCAGCCTCCTCATGCCGCGCACGATCTCCCAGGCGTTGCGCCGCGCCGACGGGTCGAACCCGGTGGTCGGCTCGTCGAGGAAGAGCAGCTCGGGATCCCCGACCAGCGCGAGGGCGAGATCGAGACGGCGCTGCTGCCCGCCGGAGAGCCCCTTGACGCGGACGTCCGCCTTCTCCGCGAGCCCCACCAGCTCGATGACGTCATCGGTCGGGAGGGGTTTCGCGTGGTAGCCACCGTGCAGCTCGACGACCTCGCGCACACTGAGGTACGGCTCGACCGCGCACTCCTGGAGGACCATGCCGACCCGGCGCCGCAGGTCTCGGCCACCCCTCGCGGGGTCGATGCCGAGCACCTCGACCCGCCCCGCGTCGCGATGGCGGTAGCCCTCCAGGATCTCGACGATGGTGGTCTTGCCGGCGCCGTTGGGTCC
>DNAU01000239.1:298-502 GCA_003491925.1 Chloroflexota bacterium | reverse complement strand
CCGAGCAGGCCGAAGACCTCGCCCGGCTCCACGCTGAAGCTGACCCCGCGCACCGCCTCCAGCGCGCCATATGACTTGTGCAGATCCACGACGGCGATGGCCGCCGCGCGCGCCTCCGCTCCCATCAGGCCGGGATCGTACCCTCCCTGAGCTCGGCGGCCGCGGACCGTTCGGCGGCCTCGACGCAGCCATCGATGACCGCGG
>DNAU01000239.1:0-234 GCA_003491925.1 Chloroflexota bacterium | reverse complement strand
CGCGTCCGCGGAGAGCCGCGGCACCCGGCTGGCGACGTTGGCCATGATCTCCTGCTCGCGAGCACGATCGCGCACGGTGAGACCGCTCCTGCGCTTGTCCCGCTGCACCGCGTCCACCGCCGCGGCACGGCTCTGGAGCACCGCTCCGAGCGCGAGGTCCAGCGAATCGATGATCTGCCGGTGCTCGGCGAGCTCCGCCGCCTGGTGTCCCCGCAGCATCGGCGCCAGCACCGC
>DNAU01000027.1:3812-4062 GCA_003491925.1 Chloroflexota bacterium | reverse complement strand
CACGTCGCCGGGATGCACGTGAGCGGCTCGGTGGTCGTGGAGGGCGTCGACGTCTACGGCGCCGAGGTCAACGTCCGCGAGGTGCGCCGCCGGGTGGGCATGCTCTTCCAGCGTCCCAACCCGTTCCCGCGCAGCATCGGCGAGAACGTGGGGCTGGCCCCGCGCGCCCACGGGCTGGCCAACCGGCACAACGTCCACGAGATCGTCAAGGAGCACCTCTTGATGGTCGGTCTCTGGGACGCGGTGAGCA
>DNAU01000027.1:0-3720 GCA_003491925.1 Chloroflexota bacterium | reverse complement strand
AGCAGTTGCTCTGCCTGGCCCGCACCCTGGCGCTCTCGCCCGACGTGATCCTCCTCGACGAGCCCACCTCGGCACTCGATCCGGACACCACTGACCATATCGAGTCGCTGATGAGGGAGCTGTCGGAGCGGATGACCGTGCTCATCGTCACCCACAACCTCGCCCAGGCCAGCCGGATCAGCGACAACGTGCTCTTCCTGATGAAGGGCAGCGTGGTCGAGGCGGCGTCGGCCCGGACCTTCTTCCACGACCCGGCCGACGAGAGGAGCCGGGCCTACGTCAGCGGTCGAATCGGATGAGCGCGCCCCGAGTGGCCTCATCCCCCTCATCACACCCATCCTACGAAGGGGAGGTCTCATGAACGTTCGTCGACACGCGGCCATAGGTCTTTCGGCGCTGACCGGGGCGGTCCTGGTGGCTGCATGCGGCTCCACCAGCACGGTGACGCCGACGCCCACGGCGGCGTCGAGCGCGAGCAGCAGCCCCACCGCCGCGGCGGTCCAGACGGGCAACCCGAGCGGACCGGTGACCCTCTCCGAGGCCGGGTCGAGCCTCCTCTACCCGTACCTCCAGAAGCTCGCCCCGGGCATCAACGCCGCCTACCCCAACATCACGCTCACCCCCGCCGCCGGCGGCTCGGGCACGGGCCAGTCTGAGGCCCTGACCGGCACCATCGACATGGGTGGCTCGGACGCCTATCTGAGCGCCGCCCAGTTCACGGCTAACGCGGGCGCCCTCAACATCCCCATCGCCGTCTCCTCGCAGGCCGTCAACTACAACCTGGCGGGGTTCAGCAACCTGAAGCTCAGCGGTGGCGTGCTGGCCCAGATCTACTCGGGCACCATCACCAACTGGAACGACTCCTCGATCGCCGCGCTCAACCCGGGTGTGACCCTGCCCAGCGAGACCATCATCCCGATCCGGCGCTCCGACTCCTCGGGTGACACGTTCATCTTCACCTCCTACCTGAGCGCCACCAACAGCACGTGGTCGAGCGGCCCCAGCTACGGGACCACCGTCAACTGGCCGAGCGTCGCGGGCGAGCTGACCGCTCAGGGCAACCCGGCCATGGTCGACACCCTGCACAGCACCCCGGGCGGCATCGCCTACATCGGGATCAGCGTCGAGTCGACCGCCCTCGTCGACGGGCTCGGTGAGGCTGAGCTCGAGAACCAGGCCGGCGACTTCCTGCAGCCCAACCAGACCGACGTCACGGCCGCCGTCACCGCCGGCTCCGGCAGCGTCCCGGCCAACCTGGCCGCCTCGCTGATCTACCAGAGCGGCGCCACGTCGTACCCGATCGTCAACTTCGAGTACCTGGTCGTCAACCCCTCGAAGATCACGTCGACCTCCACCGCCGAGGCGATCCGAACCTTCATCGAGTGGGCCATCTCGCCGACTGGCGGGGCCACCTCCGACAACCTGGCAGCGGTCAACTTCGTGCCGCTGCCCAGCAGCGTCCTGCCGCTGGTCAACACCGCGATCGCGCAGATCACCGGCTAGACATGATCCTGGTCCGTCGCCGGGCCGGTGGGCTTCCCACCGGCCCGGCCCGGGTCGCTCGGACCCGCACCCATGAGCTGACCGGCGGAGACCGGGTCCTCCAATGGGTATCGGGAGTGGCGGCCGCCATCCCCCTGGCGGGCATCGTCTTCATCACCGTCATGCTGGTGTTCTGGGCGATCCCCGCCATCGTCTACAGCGGCGCCACCTTCTTCACCAGCACCAAGTTCTTCATCGGCAACTTCTACAACCCCGACTTCTCGGTCGTGAACGGGATCCGGGCCCCCTTCGGCGCGACCTATGGCGCCCTCACCTTCATCGTCGGCACGCTCGCGACCTCGGTGATCGCCCTGGTGCTGGCGGTGCCGATCTCGGTGGGCGGGGTGCTCATGCTCTCGGAGTGGATCCCGAGGCGGCTGGAGGGGCCCCTCTCCACCTTCCTCGAGCTCCTCGCCGGGATCCCCAGCGTGGTCTTCGGCTTCTGGGGCCTGGAGGTGTTCGGCCCCTTCCTGGCCCGGCACGTCTACCCTGCGCTCTCCCACCTCGGCGCCGTCATCCCCTTCTTCAAGGGGTCCTGGGCGTACAACGGTCAGGGCCTGCTCACCGCCGCGCTCGTGCTCACCGCGATGATCATCCCGATCGTCGCCTCGACCACGCGCCAGCTGGTCAAGCGGGTGCCGGTGCTGGCCACCGAGGGCGCCCTGGCCCTGGGGATGACCCGCTACGAGATGGTTCGGGTGGTGACCATCCCTTACGTGCGCACCGGGATCATCGCCTCGGCCCTGCTCGGCTGGGGGCGCGCCCTCGGCGAGACCATCGCCGTGCTGCTGATCATCGGCATGTTCAACAGCACCCCCATCAACATCTTCGGAACCACGTCGACGCTCGCCTCGGTGATCGCCGACGACCTGGACAGCGCCCTCGGCGACGCCACCGGGATGGCGGTGCGGGCCCTCGCCGAGCTCGGCCTGCTGCTCCTTGTCCTCAGCCTCCTGACCAACCTGGCCGGCCGGCTGGTCGTCCGCAGGGTCAGCACCGACGCACTCCCGGTGGGCCGTGGAATCTAGGGCGCCGCGTCTCCGACACGTCCGCGGGATGGTCTTCTGGCTGCTCTGCGGCGTCGCCCTCCTGCTCATCATCACCCCGGCTGTCGCGGTGGTCGTCAGCGTGCTGGTCAAGGCGGCCCCCGCGCTCAGGTGGAGCCTGCTCACCAACACCACGGGCGACACCGCCAACCCCGGCCTGCAGAACGCCATCCTCGGCACCCTGGTGCTCTGTCTCGGGGTGCTGGTGGTGGCGGGGTCGATCGGGGTCCTGGGCGGCATCTACCTCGCCGAGTTCGCCACCGGTCGCCTGGGCAGCGTCCTGCGGTCCGCCTCCGAGATCCTGGCCGGAGTTCCCTCCATCGTGATCGGCCTGGTCGCCTACACCGCCCTGGTGGTGGGCCTCGGATGGGGCTTCTCGATCCTCAGCGCCATCCTCGCCCTCTCGCTGCTCGTCCTGCCCTATGTGGTCAAGACTACCGAGGTCTCCTTCAGCCAGGTGCCGCGCAGCCTGCGCGAGGCGGCGATCGCGCTCGGCCTGTCGAGGCTGACCACCATCCGCAAGGTGCTGCTGCCCCCGGCGCTGCCGGGGATCATCTCCGGGCTGGTGATCGCGATCGCCATCTCGACCGGCGAGACCGCTCCGCTCCTCTACACCGCGAACTTCAGCCAGGCCGACCCCACCGGGGCCCTCTTCCACGACCCCATCGGCTACCTCACCTACGTCACCTACACCTACGTCACCCTGCCCGGCGCCCAGGACCAGGCCCTGGCCAGCGCCGCCGCCGCGTTCACCATCCTGCTGGTGCTGATCCTGATCTTCGGGGGGCGGGCCATCACCGCCCGCCAGAGCAAGATCATGGCGCGCCTCGACGTCTAGTCGGAGCCGGTCTGCCGGGCGCTAGCCCAGCTCCTCGATCCGGCCACTCTCCAGGAAGATGAGATCCTCGGCCAGGTTGGTCACCCGGTCGCCGATCCGTTCGAAGTTCTGGGCCACCATGATCAGCTTGGTGCCCCGGAAGACGGCGTCGCCGTCCTCGGCCATGAGCTGGATGAGGTCGTCGACGATCCGGTGATGGATCCGGTTGACCCGATCGTCGCGCGCCGCGATGGTGCGGGCCCGGTCGACATCGCGCGCGATCAGGGCGCCCAGGATGTCGCGCACCTGCACCTC
>DNAU01000008.1 GCA_003491925.1 Chloroflexota bacterium | reverse complement strand
ACCACGTCCCTGGACGCTAACGGGCGTCGAGGTGGCACACGGTAGGGGTACAGACGGTCTCCAGTTGGGACGCCAGCGGACTGTTCGCCGACCTTCGGCCACCCCAGGCCTGCCCCACCCTGTACCCCTCGGCGTACCCCTACAGGAGCGGCACCCTCCATCACCGGGCGCCCCAGCGGACGGCGCGAGCGGTGAAGACCAGGGGGTGAGCGGCGCCATCGCCGCGCGGGACCGCCGTGGGGTTGGCGGGTCCGAGCATCTGGAGGCCCAGGGGAAGCGGCAGTCCGACCTCGAGGACCTCGAGCTCGGCGGGTGCGGCGATCTCGGCGGTCACCGTCAGCGTGTCCCCCTCCACCAGCCGCTGGGGCGAGACGGAGACGGGGCACACCGGGGGCTGCGGCCGGCGAGACACGGCCAACTCCACGAGGAGGAACACGGTGAGCGGCCCGGCGGCCGCGGCCAGCTCCGGACGACCAGTGGCGATGGCCGCCACCAGAAGGACCGCCACCAGCCACGGATAGGCCAGGAGCCGCGAGGACGGGGACCAGGTCACCCCGCCGGCCTGGCCTGGGTGGCCGGCGCCGGCACGGTGTCGAGGCAGGCCCGGACGACGTCCTCGCCACGCATCCCCCGAACCCAGAGTTCGGGGCGCAGGCTGAGGCGATGTCCCAGGGCGGGCACTGCCACCGCCTTGACGTCCTCGGGAACCACGTAGTCCCGCCCCGATGTGATCGGGCTGCATGCCCACATCGTCCGCTGCACCGACCGAGAGGCACCCTGCAGCATCTTGGAAAGACCATCATGTATCGTTGACGTGAGCGCCACATAAGAGACGAGCGAGCGAGTCCTCCCAACTGGCGGGGTCCTACCTCACGCGTGAGCCCAAAACCCAGCACCGCACCTTATCTCGGGAGCGAGCATCCGGAAACGCGAGCATCACATGCAGCGCGCGCCCAACCCCAGCCACCAACCACCACCAACCCACGGAGGCATCATGGGACACTTTCGACTTCACCAGCTCTGCCTCGTCCTGTTTGCTGGAGCCGCAACAGCGCTGCTGCCCCTCACAGTGTTCGCTGCTGCGCCAGCACCACCAGCCGACACCGTCACGGCATGGGGGACCATGTTCTCCGCGCCGCTGACTTCCGTGGAGCTGTCACCCACGTCCGTTGCCCTTCCCGGTCCCGTCGCCCAGGTCGGCACGTCCAACTCCACTGAGTACGCGCTCCTGACCAACGGGCAGGTGTGGGCCTGGGGCATCGGTGACCGTGGCCAGCTCGGAGACGGTCTCACATACCGCGCGCCCGTCACGACGCCCGTGCAAGTGCAGTTTCCAGCCGGAGTGGCCATCGCCTTCCTTCCCACAGACGCCATGCCGTTCGATGCGGCGCTTGCCGTTGACAAGACCGGACACGTGTGGGCTTGGGGCTTCGCTCAGCCCGAGGCTCTGTGTGTCAACGGCGTTGGCAAGGGCATGAATGACATGATCGTGAGCCCCGTGGAGCTCGGAGCACCGCTGACGAACGTCACCCTCGTTGCCGGCGCCAGCGACCACACCATCTTCGACGCCAACGGGACTCTCTACGAGTGCGGAGAGAACCACGACGGCGATCTGGGCGACGGCAACACGAAGGGCTCCCTCGCGCCCGTGCAAGTGGTGGGCATGCAGAACCAAGACATCGTATCCGTCGTCGCATCATCCGTGGACAGTGGAGCGCTGCTGGCCAGCGGCTCCTTCTACGAGTGGGGAAACAACGCGCAGGGGCAGCTTGGCAACGGAACAATCGGTGGAACAAGCGATGTTCCGTACCTGGTGCCTCTTCCTCTGAGCGCAACGCAGGCCACCGAAGGTGGTGACAACCTGACAAACGGCTCTACCCTCGTGCAACTGTCGGATGGATCCTACTGGTCGTGGGGTGCCGACCAGGTCGGCCAGCTCGGAAACGGTTCCAAAGTGAACCATCCGACTCCCACCGAGTTCTACGCACCAGCAGGCGTCACGTACACCACTCTCGTGTGCGCCGGAGAGGCGTCATACGGAGTCACCGCTTCCGGTGCGGTGTATGCATGGGGTGAGGGCACGTACGGCGAGCTCGGCAGCGGGGCGAAGAGCAACTCCACCGCGCCCGTGCTGGTCGTCTCGGCCGGCGCCACGACCGTCTCGGCCACCGCGGAGAACATTGCGGTCGCCTGACACTCCGCTCTACCCACTCCACCCGCTCCACCTACTCCACTCGGGCAGCTGAGCAAGCGCCTTTCCAGCTGAGCGAGCCAGCTCACCAGCGTGTGCCTGGAAGCACGAGCGAGCGGGACAGGTCGTGATCGGCAGTTTCTTCGCCAGCGACACCACCTGTGCGATCTGCCGGGCCGGTTACCAGAGCTCTTGCGTGCACCGCGAGCCCGTGGGCGCCCTCGGCGCGCAAGCTGAGTACCTCCGCGTGCCGCTGGCCGACGGCACCCTGGTCGCCACTCCCGAGCTCCCCTCGGACGACCTCGTCCCGAGCCTGCTCGCTGCCTCCGACGTGCTCGGTACCGGCTGGCTCGCGGCGGCCCGCATCCTGAAGGCGCGATCGCGCCGCCGATCAGACCGAGAAGGGCGGCGGCCGTTGCCACCATAGCCACCAGCTGGCGGGGCGTCATCCCGAGGGCTTTGAGGGTGGCGAGGTGTTACCGAAGGGGTGATTGAAGGGGTACAGCCCGTCACCCGGAAGGCTGCGGAGTGGGCTCCGTCAATTGAAATTCGGAGCCGACGGGGAGATTCGA
>DNAU01000177.1 GCA_003491925.1 Chloroflexota bacterium | reverse complement strand
CGCCGGACCCCGGTCTCGGTGTCACGGGAGTCGACCACCTTGGAGTCGACCGACCCGCAGAACGGGCACCTCACGGCGCCGGTTCCTGCCGAACGTGACCGTTACTGTCGGTGCGCACTCACTTGCCTGGGGGCACTCAGACCGTCCAGATCAACGAAGCTAGCAGCGCAGGGAGGGAGCGCACTGACGTGCGTGACCGGCGGCAGCCCCACGGGCCGGCGTCCTCGCAGCATGCAGCTGACCCAGAGCTGGACGGAGATGAGCACCTCCCACTACCTTCTGTCCCTGAGGAAGGCCGGGATGTCCAGGTCGTCGGGGTTGCCGGGCAGAGCGTGACGCTGGGGCATCGCGAAGGAGGGACGCTCCTGGGCGACCGGCCGGGCCAGGGGCTCGTAGGCGAGGGTGCCGATGACGTCGATGTGGCCGGTGAAACCGGTGGCGATGACGGTGATCTTGACCTCGTCCTTGATGCTCTCGTCGATCACCGTGCCGAAGATGATCTGGGCGTCCTTGTCCGCGGACTCACTGACCAGCTGGGCCGCCTCGTTGACCTCGTAGAGGGTGAGGTCCTTGCCGCCGGTGACGTTGAGCAGGATCCCCTTGGCACCGGCGATGGTCGTCTCCAGCAGCGGGCTGGCGACCGCGTCGCGGGCCGCGTCGGCGGCCCGGGTGTCACCCGTCCCGAAGCCGATGCCCATCAGCGCCGCCCCCTGCCCGGACATCACCGCCTTGACGTCGGCGAAGTCCAGGTTGATCAGCCCGGGGTAGACGATCAGGTCGCTGATCCCCTGCACACCCTGGCGGAGCACGTCATCGGCGACCTTGAAGGCCTCGGTGATGGTCGTCTTCTTGTCCACCACCTGCATCAGCCGCTCGTTGGGGATGGTGATCAGGGTGTCGACCCGCTCCTGGAGGAAGGCGATCCCCTCCTCGGCGATCCGCTGGCGGCGCAGCCCCTCGAAACGGAAGGGCTTGGTCACCACCCCGATGGTGAGCGCGCCGGTCTCGCGGGCGATCTCGGCCACGATGGGGGCGGCCCCGGTGCCGGTGCCGCCGCCCATCCCGGCGGTCACGAACACCATGTCCGAGTCGCTGAGCGCCTTGGTGAGCTCCTCCCGCGACTCCTCGGCGGCCTCACGGCCCTTCTCCGGATCGCCGCCGGCGCCCAGACCGCGGGTGACCTTGGCTCCGATCCGGATCCGGTTCTGGGCGGTGGACTGCATCAGCGCCTGGTGGTCGGTGTTGACGGCGATGAACTCAACGCCCTTCAGGTTGCCGCGCATCATCCGGTTGACGGCGTTGGCACCGCCGCCGCCGACCCCGACGACGCGGATGCGGGCGTGGCCTTCGGTGGTCCGGTCAAGGTCTGCCATCGCACTCTCCTCACGCTGCCGCGCCTCGCTGCCCGATCGCGCCAGGAACTCCTGGGTCATCCGGCGCAGCTCGCGTTCTCTCTCGTTCATCGTGTTGATCCCGCCATGGTCGTGCCGCCGTTCAGAAGAGCTCTCGAATCCAGCGTCCGAGACGTGCGCCCACCGGATCGCCGGCCTGGGCCTGGGACTGGGTCGTGACGTGGGGCTGGGGGCGGCCGACGAGGTGGACGTGGCCGTTCCCGCCACTCAGGCGTCGTGCCGGCGGCCGGCCTCCGGAGCGCGCCGCCCAGCGCAGCAACCCCACCACCGTGGAGTGGTCGGGCCCCTGGATCTCGTCGTTCATCCCGCTCACGCCGGTGGGGGCCGCCACCCGCGCCGGCAGGTCGGTGACGCTCTGGACCATCTCCCCGAAGCCGCGCAGCAGCGCGCCGCCGCCGGTCAGGACGACGCCCCCGGAGAAGAGCGACGGCGGGCCCGCCATCTCGATCTGGGCACCGATCAACTGAGCCATCTCCCGGGCCCGCGGGCCGATGATCTCGGCCAGGTAGCGCTGGGGGACGTTGACCGGCTCGTCGTAGCCCATCGGGGTGAGGGTCACCTGGGCCTCGGCGGGAAGGGTGAGTTGCAGGCAGTGGCCGAAGCCCCGCTTCACCACCTCGGCGGTGTCGAGGTCGCAGCGCAGCCCGACGGCGAGGTCGCCGGTGACGTGGTTGCCCCCGACCGGGAGGACGGCGGTGTGGATGATGCTGCCGCGGGCGAAGACGGCGACGTCGGTGGTCCCCCCGCCGACATCGACCACCACCACCCCGCGCTCCAGCTCGTCCTCGGTGACCACCGCCTCCGCGGAGGCGAGCACCTGGAGCACCAGGTCATCGACGTCCAGGCCCGCCTTGTGGACGACCTTGACGACGTTCTGGATCGCCGTGGTGGCCCCGGTGACGATGTGGGCGTCGACCTCGAGGCGGCTGCCGGACATCCCGACCGCGTCGCGCACCCCGTCCTGGCCGTCGACGGTGAACTGCTGGGGGAGGACGTGGAGGATCCGGCGATCGCTGGGGACCGAGACCGCCCGGGCGGCGTCGATGGCCCGCCCGACGTCCTGGACGCCGACCTCGCGCCGGCCCGCCGCGACGGCGACCACGCCGCGGCTGTTCTGGGAGGTGATGTGGCCACCGGCCAGCCCGACCACCGCGGAGTCGATGGCGAGCCCGGCCATCTGCTCGGCGAGGTCGACCGCCTCGGCCACCGCCTCGGCGGCACGATCGATCTCGATGATGGCACCCTTCCGGATCCCCCGGGAGATGGCCTCACCGACTCCGAGGACCCGAAGCCCCACCGATTCGAGGTCGGCGACGGCACAACAGACCTTGGTCGTTCCCAGATCGAGCGCAAAGACGTGGCGGGG
>DNAU01000023.1:12874-16622 GCA_003491925.1 Chloroflexota bacterium | reverse complement strand
GTGGTGGTCTTGCCGACGCCCCCCTTCTGGTTGGCGACGGCGAGGACGAGGGGCGGCATTGGCTGACGATTATGCGATGCGGGTGCGGCCCCGGACGGGGGCCGGGAGGGCGATGGGGAGTGTCGATGCCTGTTTCACCGTCAAGATTCCCGTGAAACCCAGACGCGCCGGGTGATCTCCCGAGGGCGGCTCCCAGGAGCTCCGCGGTCCGGAGCCGGCCCGCCGTCCACCCCGGAGCCGACCCCACGCCCCGCGCCAACTGGCCTCCCGCACCGCTGTTTCACCGTCATGATCCCCGTGGAACACGCTAGGCTGAAGCCTCGTGCAGGAGCAGGATCCCGCCGCCCCCCCCTCCGACGCCCTGTCGATCGGCTTCCTCCTCGGCCTGCTGGTAGGGGAGGGGCACTTCGGGGGGGATGGTCGCCAGCCCCAGATCACCCTGCGGATGCACGTCCGGCACGAGCGGCTCTTCCGATGGCTGACCTCCACCGTCCCGGGGAGCCGGCTCTACGGCCCCTACCACCACGGCGGCCGGGATTACTACCAATGGATGGCTCGTGGCGACTGCCTCCGTCGCGAGATGGTCCCGCTGATCGCCGCTCACCGTGACCTGCTGGACGATCACACCGCCGGGCGCTTCGACGCCATGTGCGAGCGCTACGGCATCTCCGCTGCCGGCGGGGGTGGGGAGGGGGGCGCGCCGGCTGCGCACTGACGCGAGGGCGGCGTGGCCCGGGCCTCAGGCGGCGATCCGGCGGTCCCACCCCCCCGCCATCGCCGCGTAGTCGTCGAGCAGCGCGTCGAACGTGGCCGCCCAGGAGCGCCCGGCCACCGCCCGCCGCGCCGCCCTGCCCATGACCTCGAGGTCCGACCGGCGCACCATCCGGTCCAGGACGGCGCCCAGGCCGTCCCCCGGCGCCTCCGCCAGCATCCCCGTCCGCGCCTCCTCCATCAGCCACCCGGCCCCCCCCCGGCGCGGACGCCGACGACGGGGAGGCCCGAGGCCATCGCCTCCTGGATCACCTGGCCGAAGGTCTCGGTCGACGCCGGATGGAGAAAGACGTTGCTCGCCGCGTAGACGTCGGCGAGGGCTTCGCCCTCGAGGAGGCCGGCGAGCCGGAGGTTGGCCGGGGCCCGGCGGCTCAGCTCCTCCGCCAGGGGCCCGGTGCCCAACACCAAGAATCTGAGCTCGGGACGCCCGCGCGAGATGCGCACCACCCGATCGAGCCCCTTCTCGCGGGCCAGCCGGCAGACGCAGAGAATCCGGCAGAAAGCTCTCGGTCACGATCGGCAGGCGCATCCCCGGTCATCGTCGCCCCGCTCCGGCGAAGATCGGGCAAACCGACGTTTGCCATCCGGTGAAGGAGTGGGCCGGCACGCGAGCCGATCGGAGGCCGTGCGACCAACGTCCAGGCTGGGCACGACGGCCCTCCCACCGCGGCCTCGTAGAATCGGCCGGTGGCGATGGTGAGACGAGTCGAGAGCATGGTGGCCCGGGCTCAGCGCATGCGCGCCCGGATGCTGGCGGCGAGGGAAGCCCACCGCCTGCCCCTGCTGGCCAAGGAGGCGCAGCGCTGGACGTTCCTGGCCGCGGTCCCACCGCGCGAGGTGTTCGCGGTGATGGAGCAGATGCTCG
The DNA here is from genome assembly GCA_003491925.1 of Chloroflexota bacterium. Taxonomy (GTDB): domain Bacteria; phylum Chloroflexota; class Dormibacteria; order Aeolococcales; family Aeolococcaceae; genus Changshengia. The sequence goes on along the minus strand of DNAU01000023.1, from coordinate 14,986 downwards.
GCTCCTTCCCCTTCCGCTTCGAGCTCACCGGAGAGAGCTCCGCCCGGATCGTCGAGTTCCGGCGCAAGGGCCTGGTCGGCCAGTGGTCGAAGCGGGTCGCCATCCACACCCGCTGGGTGACCTGCGAGGCCCGGCCTACCGCATCGGGGACCGTGGTCACCGTGGTTGCGAGCCGCGGGCGTGGGCCCGTGCCGCGGGCGCTCCAGCTGGTCCAGCTGCTGAGCCGCGGCAGCGCCGACCCGCGGACGATCTACCGGCGCCGGGCGATGCCCTCCGGCCCGGTCAGCCTGGTCGCCTCGTGGGCCGGGATGCCCTACCGGCTGTACACCGAGCCGCGCTGGGAAGCGCCACGGGGGGCCCGAGTTCTCACCGCCACCGGGGTGGAGGCGATCCCCGGGGGCGAGGGCGCCTTCACCAAGGTCCGCCTCGCCGACGGCACCGAGGGCTTCATCGAGACCGACCAGATCGTCGCCGCTCCCGAGGCGTCCACCCGCGAGGCCCAGGTCGAGGCGGCCCGCTTCGTCTGACCGGGGCGGAGACCAGAACGGGGTGCCCACCGATCGGTGGACACCCCGTCTAGCGCTCAGAGACGTCACGACCGCCGTCAGCGATCGCGTCTCACAAGGTCAAGCTCCCGGCGATCAGCAGACGCCTCGGGCGCTGGTCGGCTGGGACACCGTATGTGGGTAATCATTCATCGGCATGACCCTCCTTTTCTCGGAGTGCCGCATCGCCCCTTGCCGCATAGCGTCGTGGTGATGTGGCGCGGGGAGGCGACGGGCCGGAGACGCTTGACGGGCAGTGTAGCGTCCGGCGGGGGCGGCAGCGCCGGACGCCGGTGGCCGGAAGCTCGCATCAGGGCGAAGGAGGGAGCCTCTACAGCGGCTCGCGGCCGGCGACGCCCGTGTCCCGTGGGTGCCACCACCCGACCTCGTCCTCGCCCAGCCGCCAGCAGAGGTAGACCGGCCGGCCCTCCCGCACCGCCGGGAAGTCGCAGAGCCCGGTGGCCAGGTCGCGGAGGATGGCGCCGGTCCCGGCGATCTTCTCGAGGACCGCCTGGATCTCGGCCGCGGCCCGGAAGACCGAGGCCGCAGCGTCGGGGGAGCCGTTGGACCGGCCGGCGTGGGCGAGCCGCTCCCGACCCTCGAACGCCGGGCCGGAGGCCGCCACCTCCTGGAGGCTGCGGATGAGCGTCCTCAGACGGGGCAGCAGGGTGTCGGCGCCGGCCTTGTCGAAGAGCTTCTCGGAGGGATCGTCCACAGCGGGCATCCTAGGGAGGTTCGGTGCGCGCGGAGGTCGGCGTCATGGTCGTTGGCGACGCCTCAGTACAGGCCCAGCTCCAGCTTGACCTCGTCGGAGGCCATGGTCCGCGGGTCCCAGGGGGGATCCCAGACCAGGTCGACCCGGACGTTCTCGATCCCGGGAAGCGGGAGGCAGACGGCGTGCACCTGGCTCTCCAGGATGCTGGCGAGGGGGCAGAAGGGCGATGTCAGGGTCATCTCGACGGTGAGCAGCCCCTTCTCGTCGAGATCCACCCCGTAGACCAGGCCCAGCGATACGACGTCGATCCCGATCTCCGGGTCGTAGACCTCGGAGAGGGCATCCCGGATCATCTCCTCCGAGGCGCGCAGGGTTGTGCCCCGCTCCGCCTGGGCCGGCGCGGCCTCTGCCGGGGGGCCGGCGGCCCCAACCTGATCGTCGCTCATGCCGCATCTCCTTCCTCGGCGGAGTCGAGCGCCTGCAGGATCGCGCTGCAGGCGAGGGTCGCGCACTTGACCCGCATCGGGTAGGCGCGCACCCCCTGGAGCACCTCCAGGTCGCCGAGCTCGTCCGCGCCGCCGTCGGCGACCAGCATCTGCCGGTAGCGGCGGGCGAGGTCGAGGGCCTTCTCCCGTGGCAGCCCCGCCACCTGGTCGCAGAGCATGCTGGCGGCCGCCTGGCTGATCGAGCACCCCCTCCCGGTGAAGGCGATGTCGGCCAGGCGTTCCCCGTCCAGCCGCCAGCTGAGGTGGATCTCATCCCCGCAGAGGGGGTTCTCGGCCTCAACGGTGCCATCGGCGGGGTCGACCGCCCCCCGCCGCCGGGGGTTGCGGTAGTGGTCGAGGATGATCT
>DNAU01000023.1:12028-12811 GCA_003491925.1 Chloroflexota bacterium | reverse complement strand
TGGTCGAGGATGATCTCGCGGTAGAGATCGTCGTCGACCGGCGTATATCCGACTTGCACAGTCAACATTGTACCCGGCCCTGCGAGGCCCAAGCCCGGGGCCGCGAGGCCCAAGCCCGCAGGCGCGATGACCAAGCCCACCCCGATCCCGGACCCACCTCGGAGCCCCACCCCGCGGCGTAACCTCGCGGCGGCGATGCGAGTTCCCCAGCCAGTGAGAAAGGGCACACGGATCCTGGTGCCCCTCGGCGCGATGGGCATCCTGCTGCTGGCCGGCTGCAGCTCGTCGCCCCCCGCAAGGACGCCCTCGCCCTCGTCGGCTCCGAGTCGATCGGGAAGCTCAGCGGCGAAGGCGTGCGTTCAGAGCTGGCAGTTGAACGCCGCGCTGGTGCCGAGCGGCGACGCGGCGGCGAGCAGCGACCTCTCCGGGGTCAACGCCATCTCGCCGAGCGATGTCTGGGCCGTCGGATCGACGAGCCCGGCAGGGAAGATCCAGCAGGGCCTCGCCGAGCGCTGGAACGGCACCTCCTGGTCGATCGTCCCCGTTCCGGACCCCAGCAGCGCGGCGAGCCTGGGCGGGGACCAGCTCACCGCCGTTGCCGGCGTCTCCCAGGACGACGTCTGGGCGGTGGGGTACATCGGAGCCATGGCGCCCCCCACGCTCGGAACGTCATTCACGCCCGCGGCGCAGACCCTCACCGAGCATTGGAACGGCACCTCGTGGTCGATCGTCAACGCCCCGGACGTGGCGGCCAGGGACGGCGTCGAGCCCTGGGACGTGCTC
>DNAU01000023.1:0-12005 GCA_003491925.1 Chloroflexota bacterium | reverse complement strand
CGGTGGCGGCGATCAGCTCGGACGACGTCTGGGCGGCCGGCATCACCGAGTGGCCCCTGACCTTCAGCAGCGAAGACCAGGTCGCGGCGCAGCCGCTCGTCGAACACTGGAACGGGTCCTACTGGGCCATCGTCAGCGTCCCCGATCCGGAGCCGAGCCCGCCCGACTGGGCCCTGGCCTCGGGAGGCGTCCCTCCCTCGGCCACCGCCACGGTCGCCAGCGTCGCGCTGCCGGGCGTCGCCGGGATCTCGCCGGACGACGTCTGGCTGGTCGGCGGCTACGAACCTGACATGGGGGTGCAGACCTACAGCCCGGGTCCATGGGAGACCCTGACCGAGCACTGGAACGGCACGACCTGGTCCGTGGTCCAGGCCCCCGACGTCACCCTCTCCGAACCGCTCGCCGGGGGGAGCACGGCTGCTGACGATCTTCTGACCGCGGCCGCCGGGTCGTCCGCCGGCGCTCTCTGGGCGGTCGGGGGAGCGCTGCCGGGCTCGGCTCTCACCCTCCGGATGGGCGGCGGGGCATGGAGCCTTATACCCAGCCTCGCCGTGACCGTGGCGAACGACGGGGAGGGGAATGCCGAGGCGCACTGGTTGGGCTACTCGACGCCGGAGGCGTACGTGCCCACCTTCTTCGCCGGGATTAGCCCGCTGGTGGGGGTCGTGACCCTCAGCGCGGACGATGCCTGGGCCGTCGGGGCCGTCATCCTGCACTGGGACGGCGCCTCCTGGCAGCCCCTCTACACCGTCAACGACCAGAGCTTCGGATACCTGACCGGTGTCGCGGCCACCGGATCCGGGGGCCTCTGGGCTGTCGGAGGGACATCGATCGTGCACGCGACATGCGCCTGACCGGCCCGTCGCCCGCCCGCCTCGCCGCTCTCGGCATCGATGACCGGGGTGAGCCGAGGCCTCCGGCCAGCTCCACGCCAGCCAACGGTGGAGGACGCCGGGGTGCGCCCCGCATCGCGCTCCTCGTCCTGGCGGCGGGGCTCGCCGCCACCGCCGGGGGATCCGTGGCAGCTCCGCTCAGGACGGTTGCAGCGTCCTCCGCTTCGTCCACGCCGCCTGCATCCGCGAGTGCGGACGACTGGTCGGAGCTGCACCCCGCGACGGCTCCTCTGCCTCGGGACTCCGCGGTGGTGGCGTACGACGCAGCCAGCCAGACCGTGGTCGTGAGCGGCGGCGAGACCGGTTGCGGGCCGAGCGGACGCGAGGTCTACCAGGACACCTGGACCTGGGATGGCTCGCAGTGGAAGCAGGTCTCCACCGAAGCTCCGGGAGTCTTCGGCGTGCCGAACGCCTATGACCCCGCCACCGGGACCGTCGACGTCATCTGGGTGCCGAGCTGCGGTGACCTGGTCACCAGCCAGTGGGACGGGCAGACCTGGACGACCACTGAGTCCGAGACCGCCCCCGGCTACGATCAGCCCGCCCCCTATTCCGAGGGCGCGATGGCCTACGACCCGACCAGCAAGACCCTCCTGCTCTGGTCCCCCGGCCCCGGCTCCGTCCCCGGTGCGGCGTCACTCCCCAACGACCAGCCGTCGACGTGGAGCTGGGACGGGTCGACGTGGCAGCCGCTCTCGCCGGACATATCACCACCGTCGTCGATCGGCGGAGAGACCCGGGACGTGCAGATGGTGGATGACGCCGCGACCGGGCAGATGCTCCTCTACGGAGATCCATCCCAGACCATGTGGACGTGGGACGGCACCAACTGGTCGCAGCTCATCGCCACCGGCGGCCCCTCGCCCCGGGTGGGGGCGAGCATGCTGTACGACTCCGCGCTGGGAGAGGTGCTCCTCTTCGGTGGCGTCGCGGTGACCGGGTACACGCCGGCGACCGCGACCAAGGGCGAGGCCTACACCATGGGCGGCCCCCTCAACGACCTCTGGGCCTGGAGCGGTGGCGGGTGGAGGCAGCTCCACCCCGCCACGTCCCCCCCGGCGCGCTTCTACGCGCAGATGGCCTACGACGCCGCCAGCGGTCAGGTGCTGCTGTTCGGGGGCTCCGTCAACACCATCGCCGACATCGCCGACACCTGGGTGTACGGCCCGGCGACCTGAGCGACACCCCCGGACCCGGGCTCGAGTTTGGGCTGCCGCTCGGCCGGCGAGCACAGCTCAGCCGTCGCTCAGCCGATGAGCAGGAGGTCCAGACCCGGGAACTGCCGGAACGCGGCGTCCGTCGTCACCATCCGGCAGCCCGCGGACAGCGCGAAGGCGGCGAGGTAGGCGTCCATCCAGAGCTTCGGCGAGGCGGCGTCCCGGGTTGCCAGCTCCCGCCAGCGCCCCTCGAGCCCGGGAGGCTCGTCCGCCCGGAGCATCACCCGATCGTCGGCGCGGAGAGCCTGGTAGGCGGACCAGGCGGCCCGGTTGGTGAGCGGCAGGTTGCCGTAGGGTGCCAGCACCGCCGGGTTGGTGAGCAACCGGAGGTAGGCCCGCTGGGTCGCCCGGCAGAAGAGGATGCCTCCGGGAGCCGCCTCCCCTTCGAACCAGCGCCGCGCCGCCGCGGCGTGCGGGTGGCCGGAGAGGGTCAGCGCCAGCCAGATGTTGACGTCGCAGAGGTTCACGACGCCGCGGTCTCCCCCTCCTCCGCCACCAGGAGCTGGGCGACCCGCTCCGGGGTCAGCTCCTCCCCGGGACGGGCGGGATGCGCGCAGATCACCAGGGGGAGCTGAACCCGCCGTGGCCCCGCGCCGGTGGCCCCGGGCTCGCCGGCCAGCCCGCGCCGGATCAGGTCGGCGATCACGTCCTTGAGCCGGTGCCCCTCATTGACGGCGCGGATCCGGACAGCCCGCATCAGGTCGTCGGGCAGGTCGAGAGTTGTCCTTGCCATCGACACATATTAGCATCAATATGGCTTGATGCCAGGACCGTCGGGCGCGCCGGTGCCGGCCGCCCGGCTGGTAGATTGCCTCTGAGATGCCCATTGCCCTCGAGGTTCTCCACGGCGACCAGACCGGCGAGGAGCTGCTCGTCGAGGCGCTGCGGGTGCTCGACCCGGCCGTGATCGGCACATCCGTCGAGCTGCGTCACCACGACCTGGGCCTGGAGAACCGGCGCGCCACGCGGAACCAGGTGGTCTTCGAGGCCAGCCGGGCGATGCGGGAGACGGGCTACGGGCTCAAGGCGGCCACCGTCACCCCCGAGGGACAGGGTGACGTGGGCAGCCCCAATGCGATCCTCCGCGCCGAGGTCGGCGGGACGGTGATCCTCCGCACCGGTCGCCGGATCCCCGGAGTGGTGCCGATCGCCGGGGTCAGCGCCCCGATCAGCGTGGTGCGGATGGCCGTGGACGACGCCTACGGGGCCAAGGAGTGGAGGGAGGGGTCGGGCGACGACGAGGTCGCCTTCCGCACCGAACGGATCTCGAGGGCGATCTGCCGGGAGGTGTCCGAGTTCGCCTTCGTCCACGCCGGGCGCACCCGCGCCCGCGTCTTCGGCGGTCCCAAGTACACGGTCTCGCCGGTGTACGAGGGGATGCTCAAGGAGGAGATGGACGCCGCGGCGGCCCGCCATCCCGAGGTGGAGTACGAGCCGCAGCTCATCGACGCGACCTACGCCCTGCTGCTCAACCAGGGGGGAGACGCCGTGGTGGTCCCGACCCTGAACCGGGACGGGGACTGCATGAGCGACCTGGTGCTCGGGCTCTTCGGATCGATCGCCGGTGCGGAGTCGGTGCTGATCGGCTTCACCGGCGACTCGCTCAACCCCAGCGTGGTGATGGCGGAGGCCCCGCACGGCACCGCCCCCGCGCTCCAGGGCAAGAACCTGGCCAACCCCATGGCGATGATCCTCGCCTGTGCCTCCGTCCTCGGCTTCATGCCTGGCGACGAGGTCCGCCTGGCTTCGCGGGCGATCTACGAAGCCGTATTCGAGACGGTGCGGCACGGCACCCGCACCGCCGACCTGGGGGGCAACGCCCTCACCGACCAGTTCACCGGCGCGGTCATCGAGGCGGTCGGCGCTAAGCTCGAGGTCTGGCGCTCGCTCGGCGTCGGTCCGCTCACCTCCACCGGGGCGGCGCATGGCTGACGCCATCGACCTCGCCACCCTGCTCGCCTCGTTCGCGGAGCCGTGGAGGCCGCGCACCGTGGCCGCGCTCAACGACTACGACATCCGGGTGGTCAAGACTCGTGGCGAGTTCACCGAGCACGCCCACCCGGAGACGGACGAGATGTTCCTGGTCCTCTCCGGCAGGCTGGTGATCAGGCTGGACGACGACGAGGTCGCGCTCGGCCCGGGCCAGCTCTTCGTGGTGCCACGAGGCCGGCGCCATCAGCCCGTGTCGCCCGACGGGGCGGAGGTGCTGCTCGTCGAGCCGCGGACGACGGTGAACACGGGCGACACTCCCAGCCCGCTCACCACCGACCCGATCCGGCTCACCTGATCGGGTCTCGACCGGCCGGTCGCTGCGTCCCCCAAGAGTCCCGCGCGGACGGTCCACCTCGCGCCGCGGCCGACGATCGGCCAGGCGTCTCCGGACTACGCGATCAGCTGCGCCGGACTCCCGCGCCGCATGGGTGAGGGGATATGGGCCTTGCTCACCGCGTCGGCCCGCTTTCGGGCTGACGGACCGGCGTCGGTCGGAGTGACCTCGTCGCCTGGCAGCCATGGCTGCGTGAGATTGGTAGTCTGAGCTGCGTAATCTTGGTATCATACTGCGTGTGAAGTTGGTAGTGCTCCTCGCCGAGGCGTCCCCGGACCGATGATGGACGGTGGCGTCTACCGACCGCGGATGGTGGACTCGCAGCTCGCCGGGTTGCTCGCCGAGTTCCCCGCCGTAATGATCACAGGTGCCCGCGGGGCGGGAAAGACCACAACCGCTGCTCAGCAGGTCGCGGAGATCGCGGGGCTCGAAGTGCCCGGCGTCGCCTCTGCGTACCGGGCCGACCCCGACGCGGCCCTCCGGCGTGCGAGCCGCCCGTTGCTCATCGACGAATGGCAGAAGGTCCCCGAGGTCCTCGCCGCCGTGAAGCGCGCCGTCAACCGGGATTCAACGCCAGGTCAGTTCGTCCTCACCGGGAGCGTCAGAGCCGAGCTCTTCCGAGAGACCTGGGCCGGAACGGGACGTGTCGTGCGGATGACCATGCACCCGGTGGTGGAGCGCGAGCTGGCCGAGCGCGTCTCGGTCGGACGGCCGTCGTTCATCGATCGCCTGACCAGAGGCGGGCTCGATGATCTCAGCGGCGGTGCCGAACCACCGGCCATCGACGGCTACGTTGCCAGGGCGCTCCGTGGGGGCTTTCCCGAGGTCGCCTATCGCCACCCCACCGAGAGGGCGCGGGGCATCTGGCTGGAGAGCTACCTCGACGACCTCGTCACCCGCGACGCAGCGCTCGTGGACTCCGCCAAGGACCCGGCGAAGCTGCGCCGCTATGTGCACGTCCTGGCACTCCACAATGCCGGCCTGCCGTCGGACGCCTCCCTCTACCGGAGCGCGGAGGTGAATGCCAAGACGGCCGCCGGATACGACCAGCTGCTCAAGAACCTCTACGTGCTGGATGTGGTCCCGGCCTGGGCCAGCAACCGGCTGAGCCGGCTCGTCAAGCAGGGCAAGAGGTATCTGGTGGACAGCGGACTGGCCGCCATCGCCGCCGACCTGCCGGCATCGGCCATCCTCGATGATGCGGACCTCCTCGGACGTTACTTCGATGCGCTTGCAGTCGCTCAGCTGCGGGCTGAGATCGCGCTCAGCCAAACCCACCCGGTGCTGCACCACCTGCGGCTCGAGGCGGGACGCCATGAGGTCGATCTCGTCGTCGAGGTTGGCGCCGGGCGTGTGGTCGCCTTCGAGTTCAAGGCAGGTTCGGCGCCGGGCAGCGACGACGCGCGGCACCTCTTCTGGTTGCGTAAGGAGCTCCGCGACGGCTTCCTCGCCGGTGCGGTGATGCACAGCGGACCGGGCCTCTACCAGCTCGGCGAGCGTGTCTACGCCATTCCCCTGTGTGCGCTCTGGGCATGAGCGGCGCAGCCGCCGCGGCCCACGCCACGACCGCGCGGGCCGGAATCGCGCCGGCCGCGTGAGGCCGCCAGACAAGGCTGCGTGAGATTGGTAGTCCCGGGCGTGGAATCTTGGTAGTCACAGGGGCGCGCTGGCCCCTCGCCCGGGCTGGCCACCGGCGTCCTCAGGGCAGCCCTTGCCGGCCGGAGGCGACCGCCGGGAGCCCGCCCCCCCGCCTCCCCCGGCGACCGGCGTCTCCGGACCATGCCATCGGCTGCGCCCCCGGGTCCAGTGGTTGAGGACAGTTTCTGTCCTAAATCCCTGGGACGTGCGGCGGGCATGGCGGGCCACGCCGGCGAGGAGGTGACCGGCAGGCAGCCCGGCCCGGCGCCGCAGGAAGGTGACCCCCACCCCCACTACACCTGCCGCGAACTGCCCGCAGGCGCGGTGGTGAGCCGCGCCAGCTCCCCCCGGGCGCGGGCTGCGGCGACCTCGTTGCCCTTGGTCTCGAAGAGCGTCAGCGCATACCGCAGCGACGCGGCGGCGGCTGCACCCTTGCCGGCCGCCTCCAGGACCTCGGCCAGCCCGGCCAGCGCCTGCCCCTGGATGTCCGGCTGGTCGGTGGTCGAGATCAGGCGCACGCTCTCGCGGGCGAGGGCCTCCGCCTCGGCCGTCTGGCCCTCGACGGCGAGCAGCCTCGCCCGGATGCTCCGCCACTGGTACTGCGCACCCACATCCTGCGGTGACGCCTTCTGGCGGCAGACCTCCGCGAGCTCCCCGGCCTCCCGGTCGCGACCCTGCGCGTGCAGGACCTCGGCGAGGAGCGCCGCCACGGAGGGCGTGTAGCCCGTGTCGCCCATCGCCTGGAGGGTCTCGTAGTCGGCGCGGAGCTCGGCCTCCGCCCGCTCGAGGTCTCCGGCCAGTACCTCCGCCGGGCCGGAGTGCAGCGAGGTGATCGCCGCGCTGAGGGTGAAGCCGAGATCAGTCAGCATCGCCCGGCTCCGCCGGTAGTGCTCGCGAGCACCCTCCGCGTCCCCCCGCATCGCCTCCAGGTGGCTCATCGCCGAGAGGGTCATCGCCTCGGTGCGCCGATCCCCGGCTCCTCGCTCCAGGAGGTCGCGGCATCGGTCCAGGGCCTCGGCGGCGGAGGTGGCGCTGTAGACGAGGCAGGAGGCGAGGGCGGAGAGCAGCCGGACCTCGAAGACCTTGTCCTGGGCCAGCTCGGCGTGGCGCAGGGCGCGGGTCACGCACTCCTCCGCGGGGCTGAAACGGCCCTCGTAGAAGTGGACATACATCATCAGCTTCCAGGCGCGGGCCAGCCCCTCGTGGGCCTCCAGCCGCTCGAGCTCGGCGATCGCCGTGCGGGCGGCCTCCGCCACCTGCACCGCCGGGGCGGCCTCGGGATTGGCGAGGAACCGCCACATCCGGGCGACCACCGCGGCGGTGGCGGCGAGGGCACGCTCGCCGTCCTCGGCGGCCCGCTCGGCGGCCCTCGACAGCACCTCGTCGGCGGCCGAGAAGGTGCCCATCTCGCCGAGCGCCTCGCCGGCGTGCAGAAGCCACCGGGGAGATGCCGGGGAGTCGGGGGTCAGGGCCGCGGCGCGGCGGAGGAGGCTCGACGCCGCCGGCATGTCCCCTCTGGCGCGGGCCAGCTCCCCGGCGTCGGCCAGGTAGCCCGCGGCGCGCGCCGCCAGCGCGGCCGCGTGCGCGTCGAGCGGGCCGAGCTGCGCCAGGGAGAGCACGCTCTGCTCCAGGTGGTAGCCGCGGATCTCCTCGTGGTCGCCGGGGTGGTCGCCGGCGCGGGCCTCCAACCACTCCGCGAAGCCCTCATGGAGCTCGGCGCGGGTCCGCTTCAGCAGCCCCTGGTAGGCGGCATCCCGGATCAGGACGTGCTGGAACCTGAATGCATCCTGCCCGGCCAGGGTGGACTCGGTGGGACTCACCAGCTCGCGCCGGGCCAGGCTGTCGAGGTGGGCCCGGACGTCGCGGCGCACCGCCTCCGGGCAGAGGGCCTCGACCGCTCCCAGGTAGAAGACCTGGCCGATCACCGCGCCGCGCTCCAGCACCGCCCGCTCCGCGGGGGCGAGCCGGTCCAGCCGGGCCGCGAGCAGGGCGCTGATGCTGGGCGGCACGGCGAGCGCGCCGAGGTCGGTGCTCGCCACCCAGCCACCGCCCGCGCGGCGGATCAGGCCGTCGTCGATCATCATCGACACCATCTGCTCGACGAAGAGCGGGTTCCCCTGGGCCGCCTCGATGATCCGGCGCCGGGGCCCGGCCGCCAGCGTCACCTCGCCGAGCAGGCCGCTCACCACCTCGGCGCTCTCCGCGTCGCTGAGGGGGCGGAGCGAGATGGTGGTCGCCCGGGCGCGCTCCTCCCGCCAGGCGGGCCGGAGTTCGAGCAGCTCGGGCCGGGAGGTGCAGAGGAGGACCAGCGCGGCGTCCTCCCCGTTCTCGGCCACGTGGGCGATCAGGTCGAGGAAGGTGGCCTCGGCCCAATGGATGTCCTCGATCACGGTCACGACCGGCCCGTCCCGGGCCACGGTCTCGAGCAGCCGCCGGGCCGCCCAGAAGGTCTCGTGAACGGGGTAGGCGGCCTCGGACAGCCCCATGACCGATGCCAGCCGGGCGGCGACGTCGGCCGCCTCCTCGCCGAGCAGGGCGGTGAGCCTGGAGCGGGCCTGGTCGACCGGCTCGTCCTCGGCGATGCCGGCCGCATCGCGAGCGATCTCGGCCAGCGGCCAGAAGGTGATCCCCTCCCCGTAGGAGAGGCAGCGTCCACGCAGCACCCGTGCCCCGCCCGCCGCCCCGCTCACGAACTCGTGGAGCAGCCGGGACTTCCCGGTGCCCGCGGGCGCGAGCAGGGTCACCAGCTCCGGCCGCCGGCTCCTCGCCGACCGCTCCAGCGCGGCGGAGAGGACGGCCAGCTCCTCGGCGCGGCCGACCAGCGGAGTGTCGGCCCGGCGGGCGACGCCGTCCCCCCGGCTGACCCCGAGCAGCCGGTAGGCGGGGATGCGCCGGGACTTCCCCCTGAGCTCCAGCGGCGGCAGCGCCTCCACCTCGACGGCGTTGCGCACCATCCGGTAGGTGGGCTCGCCGATCAGGACCTCGAGCGGAGGCGCCGCCTGCTCCAGCCGGGCGGCCACGTTGACGGTGTCCCCGGTCACCAGCCGCTGCCCGCCGGCATGGTCGCCGGCGACCACCTCACCGGTGTTGACCCCGGTGCGGTTCTCCAACCGGACTCCCCACCGATCCTCGAGGCGCCGGTTGACGTTGGCCAGGGCGGCTCGCATCTCGTGGGCGGCCCGGACGGCACGCAGGGCGTCGTCCTCGTGGAGGCGGGGCAGACCGAAGACGGCCATGATGGCGTCGCCGACGTACTTCTCCACCACCCCCCCGTGGCGCTCGAGGACACCGCGCATCTCGGTGAAGTACGCGTCCAGGACCTCGCGCACGGCCTCGCTGTCGAGCCTCTCTCCGAGCGCGGTGGAGCCCCTGAGATCGGAGAAGACCACGGTGACGGTCTTCCGGACCTCCTGGGGCGGTGCCGGAGCGGCAAGGGGGACGCCGCAGAAGCCGCAGAGGCGGAACCTCTCGGGGTTCTCCTCTCCGCAGCTGGGACAGATGCGCATCACGACCTCAGGAGTGGACGCCCTCCGCCGCGCACCTCAGGCAGGCTGGGACGGAGGGCAGCGGCTCCGCCCCGTGGACGGAGCCGCGCGGCGGCGCGGTCAACCGGCTCGTACTAGGCGGACCCCCAGAAGTCGCCGGGCGCGCCCACGAAGGTGACGACCGCGCTGCCGTCTCCCCAGGAGCTGGAGAGGACGCAGGGTGCGTCAGCGGCCGTGGCGGCGACGGGACAGTAGGGCAGCAGTCCGACGTAGGTGCTGCCGGCGTAACCGGGGATCGACTGGGCGGCGCCGACCAGGGTGCCGCCGGAGAATGGCTCGGTGCTCGCGTAGCAGACCTGGTAGAAGGGGAAGAACGGCGGTGGGGGCGCGCTGCCGGGGATGGTGAGGGCCACCTGCACGGAGCGCGGGGATGGGTCGAGGGAGCCATCCGACTGCCAGAGGTCGACCCCCAGCGGAGTGGTCACCGTCGGGTAGTAGCCGGTGGGCGACAGCCAGTCGGGGCACTGGTAGGAGAAGCCGCTCAGCGCCACGCTGAGCGTGTCACCGGTTCCCGGGTTGCTCACCGAGACCGCCGCCGACACCGTGTCGTTGCTCGCCGAGCCGGAGCAGCTGCCGGTGCAGGGCGTCGCGCCGTCGGTGATCTGGAAGAGACTCGAGTCGGCGGTCACGAAGGCGGGCGCGCCCGCCTGGAGGGAGTAGTAGCCGGTCTGGCCGATGCTCAGCGGGGAGAAGGCGGCCACCCCCAACGTCCCGGCGTCGGGGCCGCCGGTGGTGCTGGAGGTCGTGCCGCTGAGGGTGCCCGATCCGACCTCCGCGCTCAGGGTCACCTCAACTCCTGCGACGGGGCGGCCGTTGGCGGCGCGGGCCTCGACCTCCACCGGTGACCCGCTGGGGTCGAAGCCCTGATGGGTGATGTCCTGGCCGATGACCGCGTTGGTCGGATCAGCCGTGAACGCCAGGGTGCAGGCTCCCGTCACGCCGACCGAGAGCGCGCTGCTCGGGTCGACGGTGAAGCCCTGGCCGTGAGCGGTCGGTGCGGGCTGGACGGAGAGCGCCCAAGTTCCGGAGGTGGCTGCGCAGGAGGCGGTGACCGAGAGCACCGCCGAGATCGAGGCTCCGGGCGCGAGATCGAGATCGTCCAGGTCCACCGTGTAGGTGTAGGGCGTCGTGGCCGTGTCGATGCTCACGTGGGCGGTTGGCGGGTCGTGCTTGCGAGGGGCGACCAGCGTCGCGGACTGGATCGCGAAACCGGCGGGCGCGGTCAGCTCGGCCGATTCCACCAGCAGCGGACCCTTCCCGGCGGAGCCCTCGGAGGTGGCGCCGGCGGTGTCGTTGGTCACGGTGAATGTCAGCGACGAGGTCGTGCCCGCCCCCACGGTGGGGTTGAGCACGGGCGGTGGGCCGGTCAGCTCCAGCACGCCGAGCACGCAGTTCCCGGCGCAGTCCCCGCCGGCCGAGGCCACGCCTCCCCACACACCGGTCGCGGCAGCGACCAGGAGAACAACCGCCCAGCTCAGCACGCCGAGCCTGCGTCGACGCATCACCCTCACCTCCCGTGGACTCTCGTCACCGGGCACACCCGTCTGGCCCGGCGCGATCATCGACACCGTACATCAGGCAGCCAGCCGCGTCCAGCCCACCATTCGTGGGGGGTGCGCGACTGCAGACCCGCGGAGGCCTGGCGCCTCAGCCCTCCACCGCGGCGGACGTCTGGACCGCCGGGCCCCACCGTGGGGTCACAGCGGGCGTGCCGAGCCTCCTCCGCGGGGTGGCAGCGGGTGGGCCGGCCGTCCACCACAAGGCCGCAGACGGACCTATGCGAGAATCCCACACTCCAGGCGCTGCGCTGTGTGAGGGAGTGGAGACCATGGCAGAGACGACCACCGTGTGGGGGCTGTTCCACAACGCGACCGACACCAGGAAGGTGAGCGCGGGCGCCGTGATATTCAGCGAGGGCGACCCGGGTGCCGAGATGTACGGCATCGTCGACGGCGAGGTGGAGCTGCGCGGGGCGGGCGGCCTGATGGAGCGGCTCGGGCCCCGCGAGGTCTTCGGTGAGATGGCGCTGGTGGACGACTCGCCACGGAGCGCCACCGCGGTGGCGCTGACGGAGACGACCCTGGCGACGGTCGACCGCCGCCGCTTCCTCTTCCTGGTCCAGGAGACCCCGATGTTCGCGCTCGAGCTGATGTCGGTGATGGCCGATCGGCTTCGCAGGAAGAGCTGAACCCGCCTCGCCTCAGACCCTGAAGACCCGGCGCACCTCGGCGATGCCCTCGCCCAGCCGGTCGATCTCCTCGTGGGTGGTGTAGAGGTACATCGACGCCCGGGCGGTGGCGGCCACCCCCAGCCGGCGCATCAGCGGCTGGCAGCAGTGGTGGCCCGCCCTCACCGCGATCCCCAGGCGGTCGAGGACGGTGCCGGT
>DNAU01000120.1 GCA_003491925.1 Chloroflexota bacterium | reverse complement strand
TTCTTACCGCTTTGGAGAACGGTCTCTGGTCCGCGGGCCTCGCGGGGTCTTGACTTTTCTAACGACATCAGGTCTGCTCGCTCGGAGGAAGCGACGCGATGATAAAGCTCACCATCGACCAGCTGGTGAAGGCGGCCTACATGGGCAGCCTCAAGCGTTTTTTCGCCTGCGGGCTCGCGATGCCCGCCTGGAAGGCCCTGCGCCACACGGCGGAGGCATGCGAGAAGGAGGTCGCCGCGTTCGAGAAGAAGCGGGACGAACTCGTGGCCAAGTACGAGGGTAAGGTGCGACCTGACAAGAACGGCTGGGAGTTCGGCAAGCCCGAGCAGGCGCAGGTGTTCGGCGCCGAATTCGAGGAGCTGCTGCGCACGGAGGTCGAGGTGCCCGGCTCGCCGATAAGGCTGGACGACGTCCAGACCGGGGCGCTGACGGGAGAAGACAGCATCAGGCTGGCTCCCTTCTTCGTCGACTGACGCCATGAAGATCTTCGTGCTCGGCCTGCCTCACTCGCAGACGCTGGATCCGGCGTCGTCTTCACACACGAGCTGCGCTTTTACTTCTCAGATCTGGTACCTGTGCCGGATGCTCCACCGCCGCGGCCACGAGGTGATCCACCTGGGGACGGAGGGGTCAAACCCAGAGTGCACGGAACATGTCAGCGTGTCTACGCTCAAAGATTATGAGGCCCTCTACGGCAAGAAGCGCCCGACCGACTACTACGACACTAGTTGCGACGGCTCGAAGCAGCGCTACATGAACCTCTACGCCGCCCGGGTGAAGCTCGCGGTGGCGGAGAGGACGACCAAGAACTGGTCCGCCGTCGTCTGCAACACCTTCGGGGCCGGGGCCCAGCAGACAGCGTGCGAGGGGATCCCGCAGTTCGTCGTGGAGAGCGGCATCGGGTACAACTACCCCTGGTCCAAGTACCGGGTCTACCCGTGCTATGCCTGGCTCCACTTCCATCACGGCGTGGAGAAGAAGTACGCGGGAGACCAGTGGTACCACGTGGTGATACCGCACGCCTTCGACCCGGACCTGTTCGGCCCCGTCGTCGACGAGAAGCAGGACTACGCCCTCTACTTCGGGCGACTGCAGGAGGACAAGGGGGTCAGGCTCGCGGTCGACGTCGCACGCAAGATCGGACTGCCGATCAAGATAGTGGGACTCGGCAACCCGGCCCCCTTCCTCGGGCCCGGCGTCCAGTACCTCGAGCCCGTGGGCGCGAAGGACCGGAACGAGCTCATGCGGCACGCGAGGATGCTGTTCTGTCCTACGCGCTACGTGGAGCCGTTCGGCGGGGTGGCGGTCGAGGCTGCCCTCGCCGGCTGCCCTGCTATCTCCACCGACTGGGGAGGGTTCACCGAGACGATCGTGCACGGGGTGACCGGGTGGCGGTGCCGCACCATGGAGCAGTTCGTGTGGGCAGCCAGGCACGCGGGCGACGTGAAGCCGGCCGCGTGCCGGCAGTGGGCCTCCGCCAACTTCTCGCCCGACGTGATCGCTCCCAGGTACGAGGAGTACTTCGACATGCTCCTGCGGATGGAGCTGGAGAAGGACGGGTGGAGCTCCGCCCGGGACGACCGGCAGCAGCTAGACTGGCTCAGGCGCGAGTATCCCCGGTAGGCACCATGGAGCCGGAAGGGTTTCAGTCGGGCGCCTTCGAGGACGACGCTTTCCAGGTCGAGCTCGTCTTCGTGACCGCGTTCCAGCCGGACGCCTTCCAGGAAGACGCTTTCCAGATCGAGCCCGTCCTCACTCCCACGCTGGCAAAGGAGGTCAACGTAGACGGCGGCTGGTCCAACCAGGGGATCGAGCGGGTCGAGATCGTGGACGGTCCCACGCCGGTCCAGCTCCAGCGCTACCTCGACGGCCTCTGGGACGACGACGAGGACGCGTACGAGAAGGTCGAGCCGGACTTCGTGTTCGGCAAGGAGGAGTACCAGCGGGAGCGGGCGCGCAGGCGCGGAGGACGGCCCGAGCCGTACGCCGATCGGCCCACGAGCTTCAGCTTCGATCCCTCCCTGGACGACCACTCGCGCCACCGGGCCGTTATGCTGACTACCGACGCCGGCCTGCACGGCATGCCCCTCCTGAAGGTGGACGCCTTCCCCCTGCGCCACAAGCTCGGGGTGTTCGACCCCTCCTACGAGCGCCTCATGCGGGGAGGCACGATGGTCCGGCTCGAGCCGAAGGACGCCGCCGCCCTCCCCCACGTGGCCAGGCTGGCGCGGCTGCACCGCTACCGGCTGGTGATCTGGACCCCCGTCGCCCTGTACCTCTTCGACAAGACGACCCTCAAGACGAAGGTGCCGGGCGCCGTCTGGATGGCGCTGGGAGCGAGCATGGCCCTGTGGCTCGGCTCCGAGGTGACGGCCCGCCGCGAGGATGACGCCCTACCGACCGAGCCGACCGATGAGATCGCGCAAGAGAGCGAGGAGCCGGCGCGCAAGAAGAGCAGGCGCCGCTAGTACATGTGGTAGCGCAGGCTGATCACGATCGCCGTGGCGCTCGTGTTCGAGCCGGCGAGCGCCGCCCAGATCTCCGTGTGCGGCGCCTGGATCTGGCACATGAACGGGCTCTCCAGCTCGATGTCGGTGGCGGCAGTGCGGGTGAAGCGGGTCCGGCCGATCTCCACCTGGCTCCCGCTCGGGCCCGCGTAGAGGACGATCTCGTAGACCCCGTTGTCGGGCACGGAGTCAAAGTTGATGCCGTGGATGTCGAAGTTGTCGGGGATCGTGCCGGCGGGAACGACCACGGACAGGGCTCCCAGCGTCCAGGCCAGGGCAGACTTGGTCACCGTCGCCCCGACGGCCATGGTCGGGTAGACCTTGGCGGCCGCGTGGTCGTGCGTGTCGGTCTTGAACACGTGCGAGGAGATGCTCGTCCCGTTCTCGTCGTCGTCTTTGTTGCCCACGACGTCCGAGAAGTAGACGTTGTCGGCCGAATTGACGCTCGGTACGGGTATGTTGGGGATCCAAGACATCTCAGATTATCTCCCAGTTGTCGGTCTCCGTGTTGGCGTAGAGCCAGATGGCCGAGCCGGAGACGTTGATCACGTAGCCCTCGCCGATCGCGCCGCCGATCGCGTCGGACCCGGAGGCGACCACGGTTATGGGGTTCGTGGTCGCGTTGTTGGCCGAGTCGATCACCACGATCACTCGCCCGTTGGTGGTCCCGGAGAGCGCCGGCAGGTTGATCGCGGACGTCCCGGTAGAGGAGTAGCTGCTCCGCAGCGCGACGTCGGTCGCCGTGACGTCGTAGTTCGACACGTCGACGTCGGTGTGCGGGAGGATGAAGGGACTCGCGACGCCGCCGCTAGGACCCGTGGGTCCCGACGGACCTGACGGTCCCGACGGTCCGACGCCTCCCGTGCCGCCCGTGCCGCCGGTTGGTCCAGATGGGCCACTCGGCCCCGACGGTCCAACACCTCCCGTGCCGCCGGTAGGTCCCGACGGACCACTCGGCCCTGACGGTCCAACACCTCCGGTGCCGCCAGTCGGACCAGACGGGCCACTCGGTCCTGACGGTCCAGATGGTCCCGTGGGGCCGGTGGGTCCCGTCGGACCGGTGGGTCCGGTGGGGCCCGTGGTCGGCGTGGCTCG
>DNAU01000017.1 GCA_003491925.1 Chloroflexota bacterium | reverse complement strand
GCGGGTAGGGCGGCCCGGCCCTGGCCGCGGCACCAGGCGTCGAAGTCGCGTAGATCGGCGGCGTAGGCGCGGCGGGTGGCCCGGCTCTTGGCCGCCTGGGCGAACTCCCGGGCCGCCTCGACGAGCTCCCCCGGCTGGGCCAGCCCGCTGGAAGCCGCTGTGCGGGCCTGCACGGCCGGCGGTAGGCCGCCGTCGTCCCCCCTGGACCCCTCTCCGAGTTCCTGGGGCCTCTCAGCGCCTCCTCTGTCCATGGCGTCGCCGACCATACCACGGCTCCGAAGTCAACTAGCGATAACGTTCGCTTATCACTAGTTGAGATTCACCCTCCCGACTGTCCATTTTTGTGGACAGTTCCGGGAGAATGAGGTTCGCGGACTTCCGGTCCGTATTCGCCGCTCTTCGGGGAGGGTCGACAGCGATGGCGAGCAACGCCGCCCTGGAGGTGGGCGCCGAGGTCTCCGTCGAGATCGCCGGGCGGCTCCGCGCCCTCGACTGGAGCACCTCCGAGCTGGCCCGGCGCAGCGGGGTGAGCCGCGAGGTGATCTCGGGGCTGCTCAACGGCCGGCGCCTGCCGTCCCTCTCCACCTACGAGCGCCTCCGCCGCACCCTGGGGCTCCTCCCGTCGCCGACGCTGCTCACCCGGCCGGCTGCGCCGGCGGACATCAGCGACGAGAACCTGTCGCGCCTCGCGGCGTGTGTGGTGACCGGCCGCTCGGTGTTGCTCGCCGATCTCTCCGACGCCACCGGGCTGGCCATTGCCGCAGTGCGGGAGAGCCTGCCCAAGGTCCAGGAGCGACTGGTGCCGGTGGGGCTGCGCCTGGTGACAGATGGCGACGAGGTGACCGCCATGCCGCAGGCCCATTGCGCCGACGCCCTGGAGCGGTTGGGCCAGGTGATTGTGGACCGCGAGCTGACCCAGGAGGCGCTGGAGGCTCTCGGAGCGGTGGCCCTGCACGCCGAGGCCACCCGGGAGCAGGTGGAGGTGGCCAGGGGCGGCGTGGACTGCGCCTCCCTCCTCCACCGGCTGACCGAGCGCGGCTACCTGCAGGCCATGTTCGCCGAGTCCGGTCGGGGGCGCCCCCTCCGCTACCGGCTGACCACGAAGGCGGTCTCCGTGCTCGGCTACTCCTCGCTGGAGGAGGTGCAGCAGCTGTTTTCCACTTTGCGTGCGGGTGCCGCGACCCACAACGTCGCGCACGAAGCGTCGACTTCTGCCGCGGGGCTGGCCGGTGAGTGAGGGTGACGACCGGCTGGTGTGTGGCCAGAGGTGTCACAGCTCCCTCGGTGCCTGACGGTAGACACCAGTCGAGATGGAGAACGAAGTGCTGAGGCGGGTCAGCGAATCACCGGTGTCCGCCGCTGAAAGCTCGTAGCCGCTCCCTGCCTCACTGATCTCGCACCCGCTGCTCGGCCTTGACCTCCGGTGGGGTGGCCGCCTCGGGCTCCAGTCAGGCGCGGCCGCCCTTTCCGCCACGGCCGGGGTGCTCGCTCCCGCCGTCCGAGGGGGAACGAGGGTCGACGGCCGTGACGCGGTCCCCTACCTCCGCGGCGATGATGCTGAGGAACTTGCAAGGCCTAGGTCGAACGGGCTAGGGGTCCCCGGGCTAGAAGGTCCCTTGACAACGGCGATCTCTCCAGGTATTACTTCGTTCGGTCAGTTACCGAACTAAGTTCAGGAGGCCACATGACACCCGGGACACCGGCACCACCCGTGGACGCTCTCAAGACGATCTACGAGTCCGAGCTGAACCCTTCGTTTGTGTCGGCCAGGCCACCCACTGGACAGGTCCGCCTCTTCGGTATGGGTGCCTCCTATAACGTCTCGATCGCGGCCCAGCCGTTCTTTGCCGAGGCCGGCCTGACATCGCACGCACGCCTGTCGACGGATGCACAGCTCTTCGGTGTCGACGAGGTCGCCAGCGACGACCTTGCCATCCTCGTCTCCTACACCGGAGACTCGCGCGAGACGGTGGCCGTCGCCGAGATTCTTCGCAGACGAGGGGTGCGGCGCATTCTGGGGGTCACTAACGACCTCGCTAGCCCACTGGCGTCAGCGTGTTCCGACTGCTGGCAGATTGGCGTAGACCCGCCCAGGCCGTATTACCTGATCTTCTTCGGCGGTCTTCTCTTCGCCCTCTACAAGCTGGCCTGCAGACTCGGGGACACTACGTGCGCCTCGTTTGCTTCTGAAGCTGCCCACCTCGAGTCCGCGCTTGACGAAGGCGAGCGCCTTGCCCGGTCCTTCTCCGTGCCACCTCACAGCATTGACGCCTTGGGTCGAGGCCCCGACTTTGGTACAGCGTCGCAGGCGGCCTTGGTTGCACGCGAGTTTGGCCGAATATGCGCCAGCCCTTGGGAGACGGGCAACTACCGTCATGGGCCCATCGAGACGTGCTCCGACGACAACCTTGTACTCCTCTACGTCTCGCCAGGGGAACCGGCTCGCTCCCTGGATCTTGCGCTCGCCAAGCGACTGCACCAGCTCCCTGGCCGACTGCTCACCTTCCCCACTGATGGTGCCAACACCAAGTCAGCATCGACGATTGTGACCCGTTTCCGGGCACTCACTGGTCTGGCCCCCATCGTCGTCATGGCATACGCCTGGGCCAACCTACAGGGCTTTGTGCCGGGCAAACTCAGGTACACGAGCAGGGAGTTCACGGACGAAATCCAATGAGCGTCGACTTCGGTGACGGCCCGCTTCGAGCGCCAGTGGGGGAGCCGACCGCGCAGCCCACTCCCACTCGGAGGCCATGGCGGTGTCTGGGCATTGACGTTGGGGGTACCAAGATCGCTGCAGGGCTCCTCGACGAGGGCGGCAGGTTCGAGGAGCTCGAGATCCTGCCGACTCGCCGGGGTGACGGCGGGGCCAATCTCACCACTCTGCGGGACCTGATTCGAGCAGCCCCGGCCGGGCTCTCCGCCATCGGCGTCTCAGTTCGCACGCTCCTTGATCCCGCTGGGGCACTTCGCGATCCGCGAGGTGTCCTCGGCTGGCGTGGGGTGAATCTGGCCCGTGAGCTCAGTGTGGACGGAGCCGAAGTGACCGTGTCTCGCGATGTCGAATGCGGTGCGGTGGCAGAGGTGCAGTACGGCGCCGGTCGGGGAATGAGTGACGCGCTCTACGTGACCATAGGTACAGGCATCTCGCATTGCTTGGTCAAGTGTGGCGTGCCGCTCTCCGGCGCACACGGCGCCGCCAGCAGTGGGCAGGCTCCACCGGCGCGGTGCACCCGGCGGCACTGCGAGGCGCAGTCGGTGGAGCAGATCTGCTCGGGCCCCGCCCTGGCGAGTGAGCATGCGGGTGGCGAAGCGCAGGACGCGTCTGACGTTATCACCGCTGCCGAGGCGGGCGAGCCGCGAGCCGTCGAGATCATCTCGCACGCGGGCTGGCATCTGGGTGCCTACCTGGCCACCCTCATGCTGACCCTGGATCCCGAGATCGTGGTGATCGGTGGCGGACTGGGGACGCATGCTTCGACGTACCGCGAGAGAGCCATAGGCGTGGCACGGAGACTGGGTTTCGCTGGGCTCCTCGGTGAGGTGCCAATTGTGCCGGCCAGCCTTGGCGATGGGTCCGCATGGATCGGGGCTGCACACATCGCGGCCACGCGCCTCGTGGACAGCGCAGAAAGCCGGGCGACGAGGAGAAACCGGGTCTTGCGGCCGGGTCCATCCGAGGAGTCAAGGTGAGGCGCGAGTCGGTCCTCCGGCTGAGCGGCTGGTTGCGGCCGATAGTGTGGCGTTCGCGGTTCCGCCCCGCAGCCGTGCGGAGCGCACGCACCGGGCCGCCAAGCCCGTTGGTTGGGGCGAAAGGGCGCCCGAGTACTGGGCCAGTAGGCCCGACTCGGGTGCGACCGCCCCCGATGGTGGGGACCGCTGGACATTGTCGTGGCTAAGTGGATGGAACATATTGGAGGTCAATACCCGTGATCAGAGTTCGTCTCTCGCCTGGCACTGGGCGTGGGATGCGTTGCCTTCTGGCGGCGCTGGCTGTGGCGCCCGTTCTCCTCGCCTCCGCCTGCGGGGGATCGGGGTCGAGCTCCGCTTCAGCGACCAGCGCCCATTCTGCCCCTCTGCACAGCCTCCTGCCCAGCTCGATTGCCACAGCTGGGGTGGTGAACGTTGCCACCCTAGACGGCAATGCACCGTGGGAGTACTTCAAGGGGTCGACGCTCGAAGGTATCGACGCCGACATCCTCAACGATATGGCGCCGCTGCTCGGGGTCAAGTTCACGTTCGCCAACGTGCCCTTCCCGTCTGAGATACCCGGGCTCCTCGCGGGGCGCTATAACATCATCATGATGTCGCTTGGCGACACCTCCGCACGCGAGCAGACCATGAACTTCCTCGACTACGGCGAGGATTCGTCGAAGGTCGTGGTCCTGAAGGGTAACCCCGAGAACATCAACACCACCTCGGACATGTGTGGCAAGTCAATCACGGTTCTGGCGGGCTCGAGCGAGATCACCCAGGTTCAGGGTATCAGCAAGACGTGCGCCACCCCCATCCAGATCACCACCACCAGCTCGGTGGAGGATATGGACCTGGCGGTTGTGAGTGGGCGTGCCGACATGGCACTGGATCCGTACTCGAGCGAAGCATATGCGATGAAGCAAGCCACCTCCGGGTACCTGACGCAGCTGCAGATCTCGAGTGTTCCGCCTATCTACCCGGCCTACAACGGTATTGCGTTCGAGAAGTCGGACGGGCAACTCCTGGTCGCCTTCACGGCGGCGCTGCAGATGCTAGTCGATAACGGAAGCTACGCCGCCATCATGAGCAAGTGGGGGTGCTCTGGACTGGCGGTGCACGGGGCCGTCGTGGACGGAGGGCCGACGGCGTTCGGGAGCTGATCGGTGACCGTGCCGTAGGTGAGCAGCGGTCCTGAGGAGACGAAGATGAGCGAGGAGGAGACGAATGTGAGTGAGGCGAGATCCGGGGCCACGTTCTTGCCTGCTGGAGATGCGGCTGGGCAGGCGCTGGACGAGGACGACTTGATCGTCAGGCCCCGGGGCTCGCGACTACGCCGCGCTCGTTCCGTGCTCCTTGGAGCCGCTGGCCTTGCCGTGGTGGCTTATCTCGTTTACGCCATGGCAACCAGCCCCAACGTCTCCTGGGGAGTGGTCGCGAGCTTCTTCCACAATAGCAAGATCCTCGCCGGGTTGCTGGTGACCCTTGAGCTGACAGTGCTGGCGGCCGTGTGCGGCGGCGTGCTAGGCGTGCTCCTGGCGCTTATGCGGGTGACACGAAATGCGGTTCTCAGGACGATAGCGTCCGTGTACATCTGGTTCTTCCGGGGAACCCCGCTCCTGGTGCAGGTAATCTTCCTCTACGATATCGCTCTCTTCATCCCGCAGGTCGGCATCGGGCCTTTCAGCGCATCGACGAATACCCTCGTGACGCCGTTCGTCGCGGGGCTCCTAGCTTTGAGCTTGAACAACGCGGCCTACGTCTGCGAGATAGTCCGCGGCGGAATCGTATCTGTCGATCGGGGCCAGATTGACGCAGCTTTGGCGCTTGGGCTAACGCCGCAGCGGGCTATGAACCGGGTCGTCCTTCCTCAGGCGCTGCGGGTGATCCTGCCTGCCTACGGGAACCTGTTCATTGACCTTGTGAAGGCAACCTCCCTTGTCTCGGTGATCGGACTTCAGGAGCTGCTGACCACGGCCGAGAACATCGCCGAGAACAACTACCGTGTCGTAGAGCTTCTTATCGTCGCCTGCATGTGGTACCTGATTGTCACGACCTTGCTCACGCTCGGCCAACAGAGGCTAGAGCGGTATCTGGGGCGGTCGACCGGAGCATCGGTTCCGGGACGCTCCCTCCGCCAGGCGCTTGGTTTGGGATTCTTGTTGAGGAGGGGACATGTGTCCTAGCGTGGGTGATGCTGTCATCCGCGGCACCGGGACGGCAACGTCGGCGAACGGGGCACCTGCCGTGGAGGTGCACCGGGTTCACAAGCGGTTCGGGTTAGTGGAAGTGCTTTGCGGGATCAGCCTTGCGGTGCAGGCTGGCGAGACCGTGTGCATTATTGGTCCGTCGGGATCTGGGAAGAGCACACTTCTGCGGTGCATCAACCATCTTGAGACAATCGACCGCGGCTCCATTCGCATCGATGGGCGCCTAGTCGGGTATGATGAAAGAGCTGGGCAGCTCATCGAGGCACGCGCGGCCGACGTCGCGCAGAGACGTGCGGAGATCGGGATGGTATTTCAGCGCTTCAACCTGTTTCCCAACAAGACGGCGCTGGGCAACGTGATGACCGGACCCGTGCTGGTGGCGCACCTGTCGAAGGCTGAGGCTCGCGGGGTTGCTGCGGCCGCGCTGGAGCAGGTCGGGATGGGTGAGTTCGGTGCGTCGTTCCCCGCACAGCTCTCGGGGGGGCAGCAGCAGCGCGTGGCAATCGCGCGTGCCCTGGCCATGCATCCGCGGGTGATGCTCTTCGATGAGCCGACGTCGGCGTTGGACCCGGAGCTTGTTGGGGAGGTGCTGGGTGTGATGCGTGAGCTCGCTAGGACCGGAATGACGATGCTGGTGGTGACACACGAGATGCACTTCGCAGGGGAGGTGGCCAACCGAGTGTTCTTCATCGACCGCGGCATCGTGGTCGAGGAGGGCAGTCCCGAGCGCGTCCTGCATCATCCCGAGAATCCCCGAACGGTGGCGTTCCTCTCGGCTCTGCCAGCTGCCCAGGAGTTGGCCTAGCATGGCTGACGTTCCGCTCCCGGGTGGTGCTCCGGGGCACCTCGGTCCTGACGGCATGGGATCCTTGGGAGCGGTCAACCAATCGGAGGCCGGCCTGTCTACAAGTGCACAGACGACGCTTGCGAGGCTTCTGGGACTTGGCCCGTCGACGCGGCCTGAGCTGGCGGTGGCGGGATCCCTCTCCAAGCAGACCGTGTCACTCGCAGTGGCCGAGCTGGGGCGAGCTGGCCTGGTAAGAGGGATCGGAAGGATCCAAGGTGAGATGGGCCGCACCGCTCAAGTGTTTGCCATTAGCGAGCGCTCCGGATGGATGCTTGGCCTTGATGTGGGCGGCACGCACGTGCACGCGGTGGCCGTGTCGTTGGATGGGAGCCTCCTGCAAGAGGAACGCTCCGATGTGTCGGAACGGTTGGCACTGCATTCCCGAAACTTGACCGCCAAGGCCATCAAGATCGCGAGGGGGCTGCGAGAGTCTTTGCGCAGCGACCATGGCGAGATCAGGGCGGCCGCGGTGGCACTGCCCTTCGCGGTTCCGAGCCGAACTCAAGCCGACCAGGTCTGGGGAAGGCTGTTCTCTCACGAGGCCCTGGCGGACCTGACCCAGGGCCTCGTCACTGAGCACCGTGGGCCGGTGCTCTTTGAGAACAACGTGAACTGTGCGGCACTGGCCGAAGGAGCTTATGGGGGCGCGCGGGGTCACGCGAACTACATCTACCTGCAGATCGGGGTGGGAATTGGAGCGGCCATCGTTACTGATGGCCGGCTGGTGCGAGGCGCGGCAGGTGCCGCGGGCGAAGTTGCCCGCTT
>DNAU01000289.1 GCA_003491925.1 Chloroflexota bacterium | reverse complement strand
GAGCCAGCGGTTCTGCAGGCGATCGCCGCCACACGCTGAGCCAGATCATGGCGGGCGGCGGGGCCGTGGAGCGACGGTCCCGTCCGCCCAGCGGCCGCACGCGGACCGCCGGAGAGGATCACCAACCGGGTGACCGAGAGGCTCGGCACTCCTTCCCCGAACCACGCCGACGTGATCCGGAGGCCGCTTCGCACCCGGCTACAATGGCGCGGGGCATCAGGCGAGGCATTGGAAGTGACCCTCCGGCCGAGAGAGAGCGCGACCATCTACGACGTCGCACACCGTGCCGGTCTGTCGATCGCCTCGGTTTCTCGCGTCCTCAACCAGCGAGGAAAGCCCACGGTCGAGACCCGAGAGCGCGTCATGAAGGCGGTCCGTGAGCTCAGTTACGTGCCCGATGGAGCGGCACTCGCGCTCTCCCGCGGGCTGAAAGAGGTCGTCGGCGTGGTGTTCCGCCGAGGCGAGCAGGCCGGGTTCGCGGGCGAGGACGAGAGCCCGCTCTTCGACGAGATCGTCAATCGAGGCATCCAGACCTCGGCACACCTGGTTGGGTTCGATGTCCTCATCTCTTTGGTCAGCGGCAGCGATGCCGCCACCCGGCTGCAGGTTCTGGCTCGCAAAGCGGATGGGCTGATCATCCATGACCGCGTGATCTCGGCGCCACAGCTCGCCCGCCTTGCCGCGCTGACACCGATCGTGACCCTGGCCAGCAAGCCGATCCCCGGCGTTCTGAGCGTCCGCTGTGACAACGGGGGCGGAATGCGAGCGCTGGTGCGACACCTGGCCGTCGATCACGGCTTCCGCAGCTTCGGGTACGTGTCGGGACACGTCGACAGCCCGGATAATCAGGCTCGTGCCCGAGCGGTGGCGCTGGAGGCGAGAAGGAACGGGTGCCAGCTGCTCCGAGGGCCGGAGTGGGTCGGCGACTACAGCGCGGCCGGCGGCGCCAGAGCGATCTCGGCCCTCCTCTCAGCGGGGACGCGACTCCCGCGGTGCATCATCTGCGCCAACGATCAGACCGCCCTCGGGGTCATGCACGCCCTCGACAGGCACGGATTCCCGGTTCCGGGAGACGTGGCGGTCACCGGCTTCGACGATCTCGCTTTCGCCCGCCACCTGCGGCCCACGCTCACGACCGTGCGTCAACCCATCCGAGAGATGGGGGCGAGTGCTTTCGACCTCCTTCACCGGATCATCGTCGGTGGTGGGGGGGCTCACGACATCCTCCTCCCGGCCATCCCCGTCGTCCGGGAGAGCTGCGGATGTTCCGCGGCGTGATCGGACGCACCCCGGCCTGAGCTTCCCGGGACCGCGGCGAGGTAGGCGAGCAGGACCTCGCGGGGATAGCACGGCTTCACGGGGACGGGCGCTGCCCCGTCGGCAGCCATCCCCTGCTCCTCGGGACCGCCCCGAACATACTCAGGGCTCTGGAACTCGACCACTTCGGTGGTGACGTAGAAGTCGAGGAACCACAGGCAGTGGTACGCGACGTTGCAGAAGGCCGACAGCTGCTGGATCGACTGGTCGGTTCGCTCGGGGATGGGAGGGGCGCCGTCGCGCGGCCACACCCAGGGATCGGTCCGCTGCACGGGCCAGATGCTGGCTGCCCACAGCTCCTCCGAGCAGCCGTGCAGGGCCCGCTCCACGACGTCGAGCGCCGCCACGAACTGCTGGCTGAGCGCCGCACGGTCGAGCTCTGTGTCGGCCATTCGCGTCCTCCGTCTCCTCTTGTCGGTCGCCGATTCATCCCTGGCCGGTTCGGCCTGCTCGCCCGCGGTTGGGCGCCGTCCGGGCCCGCTGCCCCGGGTCATCCGCGGTGCCCCCTACTCCTCGGCGAAGCCCCAGTAAACGTCGAGGCGTCGCACCTCACCGGTTCGCTCGAAGATGGCGTCACTGGTCGCGCGGTCCAGAGCCAGGCCGGCGATCGCTCGAGACGGGCCCTCGCGAGGAGTGAGCTCGATCCGCGGCGGCCCCGCCCGATGGGCGACCACCGGGACCTGGCAGGTGGTGAAAGCCAACGTCCCGATCTCGAGATGGAGGCTGGCCTCCTGGCCATCGACGTCGATGAATCGGAAGGTCCGGGCCTCCGGCAGGAACTCCGCGCGGGTGGCCAGTTGAGGCTGGAAGATCAACCGCCCCTCCTCCACCCGAACCCCCATCTCACCGAGTCGGATGATCAGGTCTTCCTTGACCTGCCCGGTCATCCCCGGCTGCTGCGCCCCGGCGAAGCTCGGCGTGTGTGAGTAGGGATCGAGCGGCATGGCACCGTAGACGTCGGGCGTCTTGTGGACGCCGAGGCCATCTCGGATTCCGGTGTAATGCTTCCGCAGCCGCTCGGCCACGGCCTCCTCCTCGGGGTTCCCGCCCACGGAGGCCAGCACCTCCTGAACTGACAAGAGGAGCTTGGAGACCATGTGCCAGTAGACACACCCCAGACCCTCGTACTTGTAGAAGGCCCCGGAACGGCCCGTGAACGCCCGATGATGGAAGACGGACTCGTACAGGGCCAAGATCTCCGTGACCTCCGTGTCCGACAGGCGACGCTCCTCCAGAGCCCGGCGGAGGAGGTGGCGGTTGCGCAGGTCGGCGCGGAAGTGGACCGCCCCGTTAACGTCGCGGACCACGATCGGGTCGTCATCGCCTTCAACCATGCTCGCCACGATCGCCGAGCCCAGCACCGCCTCCGGCGCCAGGGTGTTCTTCTCGAGGAACCCGGGAAGCTTGCGGTCGGGGTAGAGGAGGTAGCTGTCCTGGTCGGCGCGGTACAGCCTGCTCTCCCGCAGCGCATCGAGGACGTCGGCGCACTCCCGCGCACAGAGCGCGCCGGATCCCAGCACCGCCACCTGACCCTCCAGCATCTCGTCGAGATGGCGGATCGCTATCCCGTCCTCCGAGACCTCCATGAGGTTGTAGGCATGGTACAGGCCGTCGGCACGCCGGTTCGCGCGAATCGAGTGGTCGATGTGACCCAGTGTTACGTCCCAGAAGGATCCAAGCTCAGGGACGGTCAGGAAGGCTCGGTCGCCCGAGAAGCCCTCCGTGTACAGCCGCTGCCGATAGTCGCTGCCCGCCGCGCCCAGAGCGTCGAGCACACTCCTGCGCTCGCGGTCCGAGATGCGGCCGTCGGCGGGCACGGGGTGCCGTCCCAGCCCGCCGGCCACCTGGCGGAGAGCATCAGCCAGCTCCGACGATAGCTCGAACCCCGCGAGCGGCGTCGCTCGGAAGAGCCTTGCACAGAAGGCGACCAGGCGGCGCAACTGGCAGAGCGTCACCACCGAGACGCCGTTTCCAACCAGGGCGTTGTTGGCGTCGTTCCACTCGGGTCGCTGAGTGTTCATCCACACGCCGGCCTCCGGTATGTAGTTGAACAGCCTCGCCAGCACGGAGATGAGAAGCTTCTCCACCAGGTTCGCGTGGTAGGGCGTCCCGTCAGGCCTGGGAAGGAGCTTGCCGTCGGATCCGAGGCTCGCGGCGCGACCCTGGATCTGGCGATCGAGGTTGTGGTCGAAGTCGATCGTGGTGGCGGGTTCGCGCAGCATGGCCGAGTGTGCCCTGATGCGATAGGGGAGATCTGCGTATGCGAAGACGCGTCGATCCAGCAGTCGTTCCAGCGCCTCGGGATGATAGCGGGCCGAGACCTCGAGCAGGCGCAGCAGGTAGACGACCTGATGGTCTCCCCAATACCCGATGTGCGACCACGGATTGGTGGGGTCCACCACCTCCCAATCGAACCCATCCCGCGCGATGTGGTACGGGTTGTAGCCGTCGGCCGTCGACGCGTCGAGGAACTTGAAGATCATGCTCTCGACATAACCCGGGAATGACAGGGCCAGCGCCTCCCAGTTCTGGAAGATGTCACG
>DNAU01000053.1:3938-16462 GCA_003491925.1 Chloroflexota bacterium | reverse complement strand
TCGAGCCGCTGATGCAGGAGGACCAGGCCAGGCGCCTTCTGGAACCTGACGCGCCCCGGGCGTGAGCTGAAACCCCTGCTGCGCCGGGTGGGCGCGGTCACCATCCCGGTGACCGTACCTGGATGCCGGCCTGAGCTTCATCGTGATGTCCTCGGGCATGCGTCGGGCCCTGGTGCTGTCCGATCTCACCAGGGGCACCTAGCCGGTGGCCAGTATTGCAGAGGAGCTCACTACGACTGTCGGGGTCGCCGTTGCCGTTCGGCTTGGTGGCGAGCCTGCTCGGCGGCCTCGCGGCCGAGCTCTTCGCGGCGCCGCCGCTCGTCCTCCTGCGTGAAGCTCGGCGCCCGCACGCCGTGCGGCCCCGGGGGCTCGACGGTGGGGACATCGTCGCCGGGGCTCGGTCTGGGGCTGCGAACCGTGGGGATGTCGTCGCCGGGGCTGGGCCGCGGACTGCGGACCGCCTGGGCCCGCGCGGCCTCAGAGGCGGGCGGAGAGGAGTCAGCCGGCGCGGTGGCGGCATTCGCCCGAGCCCGGATCCGCTCCGGCACTGCATCCGGAGGGGAGGTGGCCGCCGAGGCTGCCACCAGCGGGCGCTCGCGGCGGTACCGCTCGGCGGCGTCGAGCTGCTCGGACGGCGGCGCCGCCAGCAGCTGCTCGATGGCGGCGAGGTGAGGGTCGCGCTCCGCGGCGGCCCGGCCCTCGCGCGACGGGATCGGCTGGTGGGGGAGGGGATTGCGGACCTCCTGCCCCTCGAGGGCCGCCGCGACCCGCCGCCAGCCATCCGAGGCGGGGATGCCGAGCTGGCCGAGCCACGCGACCGCCTGCGTGCCGGGGGCATGGCCATGGGCGAGGTCGACCGCGGCCGAGGCCTCCAACCAGGAGGCGTTGTCCGGCACCGGCCGGCCCAGGCGCTCCGCCAGATCTCGCTGCGCCGGCGAGGCGGGGGAGTCGAGCGCCGGCGGGCTCTGTCGAGGGATGGTGAAGCGCTCCTCGAAGACCGCTCGTTCGCCGGGACCGAGGTAGTCGAGGGTGGTCACCTTGCGCGTCGGCCGCACCAGGTTCTCGGCCAGCACGTCCTTGACCCGGTCGCGCACCTCCAGCCAGTCCCCGGCCATGTCGCCGCCCAGGACCCGGTCGGCGCCGGCGTAGAGGCGGGTGCACCGGGTGGCCCGGGTCTGGGCGGTATAGGTCTGCTCGAGGCCGGTGAGTCGCGAGGCCGAGAGCACCAGGTAGCTGTCGGACCACCCCTGGGCCTGGGCGATGGCCACGGTCATGGCGTAGCCGTGGCCCAGCCGCACCGGGCTCTGCGGGCTCTCGCCAGCCGCCTCCTGGGCGGTGAGGGTGACCACGCGGCTCGGCCGCCGCCCGTGGGCGTCGGTCCGGATGCGGAGAGTGTGGGCACCCATATCGATGGCGATCACCTCGCCCCGGGTGCGCCGCGGGACAGTCATCCGCTGCATCCGGGGAGATCCGTCCGCGCGCAGCAGCGGGGCGCCGTCCACAGACACCCTGGGCCGGTGGGTCACGTGCTTGCCGAGCAAGGCCACCCGGTCGCCGACCGAGTACGGGAGGCCGCTACAGATCAGCTCCTCGATCCCCAGCCGCCCCGTCTCTCTCATCACCTCGCTGCCAGCGCGGCGTACTGACCGCGTCAGCCAGGATGGAGCGCAAGTCCTCGTGGCCGAATCGACCAAAGACGACGGTGCGCTGCCGCCGCCGCCGGCTCGGGGCCATGGCGGCGCACGGGGCTAACGAAAGTCTCATCGGACGCTCAGTCTTCACCTGGTTCTCCGACCCAGGATCAGCGTCTCCGAGCTGGTGGCGGAGTGGTTCCTGCGGGCCACCACGGATGGGCGCGTTGGGGGCATCACCCGGAGGGTGAGCCAGGCTACCCTCACCGTGGAATCGCTCCGCGAGGGATAGTCCGGTCAGGGGCCAACCACTACATTCCACCGTGGATGCCTACATGATGAGCGTACGATGAAGGAGATCGTATGAGACTGCCGACTCTCCGCGGAATAATGGCACGCAGGTTCCGGCGCTTATCCCTAGCCGCCCGACTTGGCACGCTGGTCACCGGGTGCGTCCTCGTATTGGGTGTCCAGGCGACGCCGGCCCTAGCCGGATCGGGGCCGCCGAACCCTCAGCCTGCCTCCCAGGGAAGTGCCGCCCAGCCACCCCTCACGGAAACGCAGGTGTGGTGTGAACGACAATTGGCCGGCGGTAACACGACGTCTGCCCAGTACATCAGCCTCTGCGGTTCAGGTGGGGGTGTTGGGGGTACCCCTCAAAGCCTTCCTGGGGGCGGCGGCAACGGGTGTCTGGGGGCGTCGTGCAACAACCAGGATCCGGTTGCCTACGGTTGCACCTATAACCAGCAACTCCTTCAGACCGCGTACGGTGGAACCGTCTACAACGTGGACTCTGGATACTCGGAAACCGACCTCGGGATCTACTGGTCGAACTTCTGCCAGGCCAACTGGACGGTCACTTGGACAACGGACGCCATTGCTGGCGATCTTGACGCCGAGATCCTGTATTCGACGAGCTGCGGCTGGTATGGGTACTACTCTAACAGTTGTCACCCCGGTTACGTCTATAACGGTGGTGGCTACGGGTACTCGAGCACCCAGTACAGCGACATCTACACCAGCATGCTGGACGGCGCCTCGGGAACGCCCTGCACCGGTTCTATGGACTACGCGGACGCTGACAATATGGATTACCTCACCTCGTGCTGGAGCTAGGCGGGTATTAAGGCGCTGAGCGTGTGGAGTTGCGCCGGTCGGATCCGTAGGGTTCTTACTACTGCCGCCACGCTGACGGCGGTGGCGCTGGTGGGGTGTGACGGCTCGGCGGCACCGAGCCATAGTGCCGTTCGGCCGACCGAGCCGTCACCGTCGCCGCAGTGGCTCTCAGCGACGCCTGGCGAAGACGTGCTGGTCGTGCCCGTCGGCAACGGGGTCCCCAGCCGGCTCGATATCGTGGATTGGAGTGGCCACGACGTCGGGACGATTCGCAATCCTGGGGCGTCGGGCGTGCCGGCGAAGTTCAGCGGAACGGCTCCTGACGGTGCCTCCTTCGTGTCTACCGAGGACGGGATTCGAAGTCTCACCGGATCGACCCTAGGTAGTGTCACGGGACAGTGGATGTGGGCGGACGACAGCGCGCACCTCTGCGAGCTGCAGAGTGTTGCGCCAGCATCGCCGGTCTCTGCGCAGATGCACTACGTCACTTTGGGGAAGTCAGCCACGACGCTTGGTACCGTCGAAGCGAAGGCGAACGGGACAACCATCGTGCCACTGCTGGGCTCGTGCAGCGCCAGTCACAATCTCCTCTCCGTCATCTTCGACAGTCTCAGCTGGACGACTGAGGTCGATGAGTACTCGATCTCCCCCTTCCGGCTGGTGCGGTCCATCAACCTCAGCAATGACCAAGTGCTCGTCTCCACGGTGTCGGAGGATGGCGCGTACATGGTCGAGGAGGTGGGCTTGTCGCCTGCCCAGGCAGGACCCCCAACGGGTATCGGAGTTAGCAGCCGCGTCGTCCGCGTCTCCGACATGGTTGCGGTTGCGAGCTACAGTGGCCAAAGCGCTGTGATGAGCGCCAATGACGAAACAGTGCTTACACAGACTCTGCCGGCTTCGTCCAGCGGGCGGGTTGAGGTGTGGCTCCTGGGCGGAAGCTCCCCCGTGGCAACGTTTGCGGGCCAGTTCACATCGCTTGCCAGGCGTCCGGAGTCGGGCGACGTATTCTTGGCGGTGACCACGGGGAGCGTGGGGGACAACCCGTTCGATGGAACACGAACCCTGATCGTGCAAGCCGATGGCACCGTGGTGCCGGTGACCCTAGAGTGATGCAATGGCGCACGGGCGCATGTCCACGCAGACAGGTTGCACGTGCCACCCGGTATCTCTGTGGCAGGGCTCTCCAACGGGAAATGACAGGCCGATGCTTCGATCGGACATGGACCGCGCCCCCGCAGTGAGCTCTGCCCACCGGCTTCGGTGAGGGCCACTACTCGTTCGTGCTGGCTCTCACCGCTTGCTAGGACGCTTGCCCTGTCCAAGCCTCGCGCCGTCGGTACGTGCGGCTTGGTACTGATGATGCCTAGCCGCAGGCTAGGAGGCCCCTCTAAGATGGGCCGTCAGACCTAGGGGAAGTGGATCAGTGGACGTACATTCCTTGGGCCAGTCGATCTTCAGAACGGTCCGAGCAGGTTGTTTTCGAGCGCTTCGCTGCTTCCGCTTGGCACGTGTCCCTTGCGAGGAGGTCGGCGTGGGGCGTATTGTCGACCGCGAGGGCGACAGTGGTGGGAGATTGTCGGTCCATTGTGAACGCACGACGTCCTGACCAATACGAGTGGCTCTTTGCGGTGCGCCGGTCGCTCGCCGACTCCACAGAGCCCGACTGCGCGCGTCGCGGCAGCTCCGGCCAAGACCAGAGCGTTCTGGGCCGCAGTTCGGGAGGCGCGTTGGTTTGTGCCACGGATTCCGACGGAAATCGAGGCCGTGTGGGTCTAAGGGGGTGACCGAGCGAACCGCTGATGAACGATGTCGAGTGTGAGCACGGGCTGGTGCGAGAGACGATCGTTGTAGTAGATGACCTGGAGCGCCTTGAGCGTTGCCTGGTGGGCCTCGACGATCTGGAAGCTCTCGAACGGTGCCTGGCCTCGCTCCGGGGAGTCCTAGATGAGGCCTCGCGCAGGATTGGTGAGGCGAGACAATGGTACACGTCCATCGGTATGGAGACCCGCGAATTACACGCGCGGATGAGTGGGCTGGGCCCTTCGTCGACGCTGACAGCGAGGGAATCTCGCGTTGCTATGATGGTGGCCGCAGGCTTCAGTAACGAGACCATTGCAAGGCAGCTGCATGTGAGTGTCTATACGGTCAAGAGCCACTTGAAGGGCTTGTTTGCAAAGCTTGGGGTCCATTCGCGATGGGAGATTCGTCATTTGCTTCAGGTACAGGGCACCAACCTAGCCGTGGAGCCTCGCCTCCCCTCCCCATAGCCTGCGCGTTTCTGCTGGCGCGCGTGGGCTCTAGGGTACGGGCCGATGGCGACAGCTTCGCGATACCTGTGCCGAAAGCGAGGGCCGACGCCGCGGCGAGCTTGTGAGCTGCGGTCAATGGTGTTCTTCAGTCCAACCCACGCCCGCTGGGGCCTGCGACTGAAGCCGGGAAGATCCGCCAGCTGGAGTAGTGACTAGTCCGAAAGGCGAGGCTCGTGCCAGATGGCACTGCGCGCGCCTCGGAGCGTGCATGGTCGGCAGCCGGTCTGCATGTCGTGCCTCCGTGAGGGGGAGATGCCAGCGACCTACGTGGATCTCCCTCTCCGGGGGATGGGTGCGGCTGCCGCGGCCGGCAGGTCGCCTTCGCCTCAACAAGCGAATCTGGCCATGCGCTGAGCCGAGACCGGCCGACCGTCGCGGTATCGCGGTCCCTCGTTGAGTGAGATCGCAAAGCCTCGTTGAACTTTACCTCTTCGGGGGATAGACGCGCCCCTCGGGTACCGATAGCCTCGACCCTGGGCCGGGTTGCCGAGGAGGGTTCAGCGCCGGCTCATGAATAGGACAAACGTGCGGTGTCGCGAGAGCCGCAGCCCTGCGCTGTGGAGAGTGCGCACGCCCATCGTGAGGGAGGATCGACGGTGAGAACTGCTCGCATCGCGATGCTGGCGGCGCTTGTGCTCGTGCTCTGCTCGTGCCTAACGGGAGTCGGCGCAGAGGCACCGATGTCGAACGAAACTTCGCTGCTGTCGGCGCTAATTCAGCGGACACAGCCTAGCACGCTGAGCGCGACCCCCGCCGAGCCGATCCAGATCCAGCACCTCTCGTCGTCGGTAGACTTGCTGGTGAGCGGAACCGGCGACGTCAACGGGTACCACATCTCGGTCGCCAACGCCAGCAACCCTACAGTGTGGTTGCCGCTCGCGACCCTGGATCCCCCGGTGGGTACCGACTTCTCCTGGATGGGGCAGCAGTGTGTCACCGGGGACGGCGCTTATGTGGTGGCGACGATCGCTCCCAGCATTGCGGCGACCGAGCCGGATGATCGCGCCGAGGGGGGGTTCACGTACAGCATCTCGGTGGCGACCGGCGCGGTGAGGCCTCTGCTGTCGAACGTGACCCTCGCCTCCTACTCACCTGCCTGCGGAGTGGGTGACATTGTTGCCCTCACGCGCTATCTGACCGAGGATGACGCTCCCACCGAGGTCTTCCTGGTTGACGCGGCGACTGGAGCCGGAACGGCGACCTTCAACAACTCCGACGAGGTGACCTCTGCGGTTCCGTTGAGTTCGACGACGGCGGTGGCCGTCGACGGGCGCCAGCTGCTGTCGCTGGCAGGCGGCAAGGCAAAGGTGGAAGCGACCCTCGACCAGGATGGCTACGACATCGTCCCCGTCGCCGGCGGGGGGGTGGATCTCCTGACCGCCAGCCTGGCCGACCCGACCACAGCGGGCGTCTGGCATTGGCAGGCCGGGACGGGCCTGGAGAAGATCGGTAAGGGAACGGTTGCCTCGACCACCATCTCCTTGGGGCGTGAAGGGGAGGTGGCGGTCATGGGTGGAGAGTCCAACTCCAGCCCCGCCGCGGCAGGAGTGCGCTGGCTCGCCCGCCCCGGCGGAGGTGGGGTCAGCGGCCTCTCCCTGGATCTCGACGCTGAGCTGATGACGAAGGAGAGCGGAACGACGGCAAAGTACTTCGTCCAGGGAGCGAGCGGGGAGCAGGCGGTCACCATCCCGGTGGCAGGCAGCAGCCCTTCCCCCACCCCCGTGCCGAGTCCCTCGCCGGTGGCGGTGAGCCCCGCGCCTCCGGGACCGACGAAGTCCGGTAGTGTCGCGGCTTCGACGAGCATGGCGATCCCGCCCGCCTCGACGGGGGTCCAGACAGACGGGTACGTCGAGGATTCGACGAACCAGACCGACCCCCTCTGCGCCATCCCACGGCTCGACAGCAGTGACCAGGTCATGCAGCCCAGCGACTCGCAGATCGACTGGGCGATCCAGGAGGCGACGCAGGGTGCCCTGACCCAGTCGGAGACCGGTGATCCCACCTGGGGACTTCAGCCTTTCACGCCCTCGGCGGACTTTCCGCTTCCGGTCACGGTGCCGCGTGAGGTCATGAGCGGGGTGGCGATGGCGGAGAGTGCCTGGGACCAGGCGAGTTACCACGCCTCCCGGGGTATGCCGGGGGATCCGCTGATCTCCAACTACTACGGAGAGAGCTCCGACGGAACGAGCTGGGACTACGACGACGCTGATTGCGGATACGGCCTGACCCAGCAGACCAACGGGATGGAGGTCGGCGACGACCTCTTCCCCGCCAATGCGCAGGCGGCGGTGGCCCTGGACCTGGAGGAGAACGCCGCCGCCGGGACCTGGACCATGGCCACCACCTGGGAGCAACTCGAGCAGCTGGGGATCATCGCCAACAACGGGGATCCCACCATGATCGAGAACTGGTACCTGGCCATCTGGGCGTACAACACCGGGATCCACCCTGATGACGGCAGCGGCGACGCCGGTCTCGGCTGGGCCAACAACCCCATAAACCCCGCCTCTCCGCGGGGAGACCCCGGCGAGGGGGTTCCCGCCCACGAGTTCCTGGACAACGCCAACTACTACAACTTCGATCTCAGTCACCCCAGCGACTGGCCCTACCAGGAGCAGGTGATCGGGTATCTGGCCTACGGCAACGAGCCGTTCGCCGCATCGACCAAGTACCCGACGCTGCCTCCGAACAGCGAGTTCTGCACGGCGGCCGACAACTGCGACCCGAGCGACGCTTCGAACCCCTGCCAGCTGTCCAACGATCACTGCTGGTGGCAGTGGCCGGTGACCTGGGTGGACTGCTCGACCAGCTGCACCGCGGGGTACTGGTACATCAGCCCCGGCACCTCCGAGCCGGCTGCGCCTCGGGACCCCTATCCTCCGGCATGTGCCCTTCCCTCCGGCTCTGGACCCAGCCCGGGGCAGGCGATCGTCGTCGACACCCAGCCCTCTGACATCAACATGGTGGGCTGTGCCGATCCACCCTCCAACTGGAGCAACGACGGGACGTACACCACCAGCTTCGGGAGCATGGCCGTCATCGACTACCATCAGCTGGGAGCCGGCTTTGGGGGCCATATGTACTTCACCCATGCCGAGGATCCCGGTGCCTGGGCGGTCACCGGGACCTGGACACCGAACTTAGCAACCGCGGGACAATACCAGGTATGGGTGTTCGTCCCCAGTGATGGGGGCACCGTGTCCAGCATCACCTACCAGGTCACGAGCGGCCAGGGGGCGACGTGGAACACCATGCCGGTGGACCAGGACGCGTACAACAATCAGTGGGTCGAGGTCGGCTCCTTCCCGATGGAGCAGGGGGCGAGCGTCAGTCTGAGCAACACCATCGGGACCAACACCAATGTGGACATCGCCTACAGCGCTGTGGCCTTCGACCTGGTGTCGACATCGCCGGGCCAGCCGGTCATCGGCGCCCCGATCGCATCCGCCGAGGTGCTCGGTGGCACCAACTGCTCCTGCAGCAACGCCGACCTCGGGCAGACCTCCGCGGGGGACCCGGTGGATACCGCCTTCGGCAACTTCACCGAAGAGTACACCGACCTCTCACTTGCCGGAGGCGGGCTGCCACTCGAGTTCACGCGCACCTACAACTCCCTGGCGGGAGGTGCGGATGGTCCCCTCGGCTATGGCTGGACCTCGGACGCCCTCATGTCCATGAGTCAACCAGGGGGTAGCGGGCCGGTCACGATCACCCAGGAGGGGGGCAGCCAGGTCGTCTTCGACCCATCGGGGTCCGGTTACGCCCCGGCAGAGCCTCGCGTGGAGGCCGGGCTTGCCCACAACGCAAATGGGACGTGGACCTTCGTGCGCAAGGCGACGGACACGTTCACCTTCTCGGCAACGGGGCAACTCATGTCCGAGACGGACGCCACCGGCGACACCGTGGGCTACGCCTACAACAGCGATGGGCAGCTCACGACCATCACCGGCCAGGGGGGCAGGACCCTCACCATCACCTGGACAGGCAACAACATCACCTCCGTCACCGACGCCAACGTCAGCCCCGCCCGGTCGGTCTCCTACGCGTATGACAGCGCAGGAGACCTCACCACGGTGACAGATGTCAATGGCAACGAGACCCAGGTCGGCTACGACGCCAACCACCACATCATCAGCATCGAGGACCCTCGTGGCTACACCAGTACGCTGGGCTACAACAGCAGTGGCGAGGTGAGCTGGCAGAAGGACCAGCTGGGCCGGGAGACCACCTTCTCCTACGTGGGGAACCCCGACTCGAGCGTGGGCAGCACCACCACGGTCACCGACCCGAGCGGCGACGTCACCGTGGACGTATATCAGTACGGGCTACTCGCAAGCCAGACCAAGGGCTATGGCACTCCGCAGGCGGCGACCACCACCTACTCGTATGACCCGTCGACCACGGCCCTGCTCAGCGAGACGGACCCCGATGGGGAGACCACCTACTTCTCGGTGGACAGCAACGGCAACCAGTTGTGGGAGACGGACCCCCTGGGCCGGCGCACGACGGCGACATACAACTCGTTCAACGAACCGCTGACGAAGACGGACGCCCTCGGGGTCACCACCACCTACACGTACGACAACAAGGGCCGCCTGCTCTCCACCTCAACCCCGCTCATCGGCGCCGGCCAGTCGAGTACCACCACGTACGCGTATGGGGACAGCTCCAACCCGAGTGAGCCCACCACCATGGTGGACGCCGATGGGAAGACGTGGACCTACACCTACGACGCCTATGGCGACAAGACATCGTCCACCGACCCGCTGGGCAATGAAACCACCGACACCTACAACGCGGATGGCTGGAGGCTGACCCAGGTTGCGCCGAAGGGCAACGTCAGCGGATGCCACTGCGCAGGCCAGTACACAACGACCTACAGCTACCGCGCGGACGGGTTGCAGACGGCTGTCACCAACCCTCTGGGATACACGAGCACGAGCCAATACGACGCCGACGGCGACCTCGTCATGTCGACGGATGCGGATGGCAACGTCACCACCTACACCTTTGACGCGGCGGACGAGCAGGTCCAGGTTACGGCCGCGGATGGCTCCACGACGGCGACCTCGTACGCGCCGGATGGGCAGGTCCTGCAGAAGACCGATGGACTCAACAACGCTCTTCTCAGCTACACCTACAACAGTCTCGGTCAGGTCAGCTCCGAGACGGACGGCGACGGCCGCACCACGACGTACACCTACGATGGCGATGGCAACCTGCTCACCCAACAGGGTCCCGGCGGCGACTGCGCCGGCTTGCCCGCGACCGGATGCACCACGGACACGTACGACGCGGACGGAGAGCTGACCTCGACCACCTACTCCGATGGGGTAACGCCCAACATCACAGCGGTCACCTACGACGCCGATGGTCACCGGACCAGCATGACGACCACCGCCGTCAGCTCCAGCCGGACCTATGACTCCTTGGGGAGGCTGACCAGCTCTATTGAGGGGTCAAGCACGGTCAGTTACGGGTACGACCTCAAGGGGCAGTTGACCAGCATCACCTACCCGGGGACCCTGACGGTGACCAGGACCTACAACGCCGGCGGCGAGCTCACCGATGTGGAGGACTGGAACGGGAACACGACCGCCTTTGGCTACGATCCGGACGGGAACCTGACGACCGAGACGCTCCCGGCAGCGGGGGCGGGGGTGGTCGACACCTTCACGTACAATGCTGCCGACCAGATGACCCAGATCCAGGACAGCAAGGGCGGGACGACCCTGTTCTCGGCGACCTACCTCCTCAACAAGGACGGCGAGGTGACCGGCGACAGCTCGCAGCCGACGTCCGTGGCCGATGATCAGTACACTCAGCTCAACCAGCTCTGCTATGCCGGATCGAGCGCGAGCAGTGCCTGCGCGTCAGCCCCGTCGGGCGCCGATGTCTACAGCTATGACGCGGCGGGCGACCTGGTGACCGATGAAGGCGTGACCCAGACGTTTGACGCGGCCGAGCAGCTCTGCTGGTCCGTGGAGCGGACCAGCGGCAACGGCTGCTCCAGCCCCCCCACGGGTGCCACGACCTAC
Source organism: Chloroflexota bacterium (assembly GCA_003491925.1). GTDB lineage: Bacteria > Chloroflexota > Dormibacteria > Aeolococcales > Aeolococcaceae > Changshengia. The sequence goes on along the minus strand of DNAU01000053.1, from coordinate 5,368 downwards.
TCGTACAGCACGGACGGGGATCTGACGACCATCACCCCATCCACTGGGTCGGCCATCAATCTCGGCTACGACGAGGCAGATGAGCTGAGCAGCTGGAGCAGTGGTGTGACCAGCGCCACGTACACCTACAACGGCGAAGGGCTCCGGGTGAGCAAGACGGTGAACGGGACGGCCACTCCGCAGGCGTGGGACGAGTCCGAGAGCGTTCCCCTCATGATCCAGGACGGGACCACGAGCTTCGTGTACGGCCCAGGTGGCCTGCCGCTGGAGCAGATCAGTGGCAGCACCACCGTGTTCCTGCACCACGACCGGATGGGGAGCACCCGCCTGATCACCGGCAGCGCGGGGACGGCCCTGGCCACCTTTACCTACGACCCCTACGGCAACCTCACTGCGGAGACGGGGTCAACCACGACCCGGCTCCTCTACGACGGCCAGTACCAGGACGCGGAGTCCGGCCTCTACTATCTCCAGGCCCGCTATTACGACCCCGCCACTGCCCAGTTCCTCACCGTCGATCCGAAGGTGGCGACGACACTCAGCCCCTACGGCTACGTGCAGGGGGACCCCGTCAACGGCCTCGACCCACTCGGGCTGTGCTCCTGGAACCCCTTCGATTCCGACTCCTGCGAGCTCGGAAGTAGTTCGCCGCTCGGAGGTATCGTCCAGGCAGCTCAGAGTGCCGCGAACGGGTTCATAAATGGCGCCAACGCGGTCGGCAATGCCGCCCAGACCGCCTCCCAGCATCTGACGCTTTCGTATGGTGGCTGCTTGCTCGTGTGCGCCACCATCCAGTTCCAGGATGGCTATGTAAGCGTCTCTGTAGGCGGCGCTGGCATGCTAGGTCGGGGACCCGGCCTTGGCTGGAGCAATGAACTCCCATCGACCGGCTTCTCGCAGCAGTTGATGATAGGGGGGGCGTATTACGGCGGCGTCGGCGGTACCGTGAACAACAACCCGAGCAGTGGCCCAGATTGGTGTAGTTGGTCAGTGTCCATCTTCCCGGGCATGGGCGGATATGCAGGCGAACAATGGACAGCCACAGTCCCGGTCTGGCCGTGACATTGCGATGATGGTTAGTGCCGCAGCAGGCCTTGGGCCGAGCCGATGGCCCGCTCTCGCTGCCTTCGTACTGTTCGCTGCCCTGTGCGGATGGCTTCTCTGGCACCGCAGCGCGCACCAACGGTTCTGGGAGCGGATCTGGGGGAGGAGAGGCACACTCTGGTACAGTGAATCTGTCTACGTGGTCGGTCCGGCGCTAGGCTTACTACTAAGCCTTCTTGGCATCGTAGGCGCCTTGACCGCCAAGTGAAGTCTGGCGGACCTCGGCGCGAACGGGTGGTGATGGCAAAGCCCGCTATTACTACCCCTCCACCGGTCAGTTCCTCACGGTGGATCCGGAGGTGTCCACCACGCTCTCGCCCTACGGC
>DNAU01000053.1:2925-3872 GCA_003491925.1 Chloroflexota bacterium | reverse complement strand
CCACCACGCTCTCGCCCTACGGCTACGTCCTGGGGAACCCACTCAACGAGACGGACCAGAGCGGTGACTGCGGCCTCTGGGGCAGCGACACGTGCTGGGGCGATGGCGCTCAATGGGTCGATCAGCATGCCAGCGCGATCTCAGCGGTCAGCGGAGCGCTGGCACTAATACCGGAACCCTTGTCGCCGGTGTTTGCAATAGTGTCGGCCGGAACCGGAGGGCTCGCTGCTTACAACGATTTCAGCCATGGCAACGTTACCGTGGGGGCGCTTGATCTACTCGCGGCGATTCCAGGAGTAGGTGCGCTCGGCGCGGCGAGGTATGCCGATTGGCTGGCAGAAGCTGCAGAAGGCTCCAGCGCGCTCATGGGAGCCGCCTATACGGCCGAGGACGCCGCAGGGTGGTCAGCTGAGGGCCTCGATCTGACTGCCTGTGCCGGCTTCTGGGCAGCGACGTCTGGCGTCCTTGGCGGGGGTGCAACCGCGAATGCGACGTGGGCCCTCTTGTTCTCGTCCGAGGGCCTTGGGTGGGGAACGTGTCTCCTGTGACTGACCTGCTCCTCCGCGTGAGCGACTTCCCCATGCCTCGTCCGAGTCATGGCTGGGTCACGAGGAAGAACCCCGCGGCGCCGGAGCACGCCATCGTAAGCAAGGATGCCCTTGCGTTGAGCTTCCTGTGGGGTGCGCTCTTTGTTGTCTTTGGCTTCGTCGGGCTTGCCATCGGAGCCGCCATCGGCCAGTCTCCTCAGGCGCATTCCATGCTCTCCCGCGGGTACGCGGGGGGGCTGACCTTCTGCTTTGTGGGGATGTATTTGAATGTGACGCGCTACGAGCGGTGCCTGTTCGTGGTGTGGCGCCGTCGTGTGCGGTCGCTTCGGAAGCCCATCGCCCCTGAAGGTCACCCACATTGGCCGACTCGCCCTGGTGACCTGACCCCCCGGAACTGGT
>DNAU01000053.1:0-2851 GCA_003491925.1 Chloroflexota bacterium | reverse complement strand
AACTGGTCCACGTGATATGAGGGTTCCACCACGGCCGTCGTGGCCAGGAGGGACCCATGAAGGGCCACCGGGGACTGCATCGCCTACGCCTACGACGCCGACGGCAATGAGACGAGCATGACCGACCAGAGTGGGACCACCAATTACTACTACAACGCCCTCAACCAGGTCACCACCGAGTCGTTGCCGGATAGCACCTCGGCCTGCGCGGGCTCGTCCCCTTCAGGGATCACCTACACCTACGACGGGGTGGGCAACCTGCTCGCCTACTGTGACAGCGGGGGCACGACTACCTACAGCTATGACCCGGATAACCGGCTCATGTCGATCGCCGAGCCGGGCGGGAGCTGCGTCTCGCCCGTGTCCCTCTGCACCACCTTCCAGTATAACGCGGTCGGCGCGCAGACGAAGATCACCTTCCCCGGCGGGGCCACCCAGACCACCACCTACGACAATGCCGGCGATGTTCTCGCAGTGCTGGGCGCGAGTTCTACAGGAGCGACGCTTACCAGCTTTTCGTACACCTATACGAACGGTGCCGATGACACGCCCCTGGTGCAGACGCAGACCGAGAATGACGCGGTTGCGTCAAACACCTACGCTTACTCCTACAACTCCGCCAACGACCTGACCGCGGCGGCCGTGACGAGCGGAAGCGGGACCTCCTACGCCTACACCTACGACGCGGACGGGAACATGCTGACCAAGACGGCTGGCTCGGCGATCACGACCTACGCGTACAACACCGCGGACGAGCTCTGCTGGGCGTACGCGGGCGCCTCTGCGAACCCCTGTTCCTCGGCACCGACCGGCGCGACAACGTACAGCTTCGATAGCGACGGCAACGAGACCGGGAGCTCGGCGGGTGCGTCCTTCAGTTACAACGCCAAGAACCAGGCAACGTCGATCACGTACGGTGACTCAAGCCTGCCTGACCTCACCTACACAGGCCCAGCTCAGGACGATCGGATTAGCGCGGGCGCAACGACGTTCGACAATAGTGGAGTTGGAAACGCCATTTCAACAACTGCTGGCTCAAGCACCTACTACCTCTACGACGATGAGGGCATCGCCTTGGGTGAGCGCATCGGCTCCGCTCACTACTACTTTCTGACCAATGCGGTCGGCTCGGTGGTGGCGGTCATAAACGGGAGTGGGCAGACCGTGGCGGACCGGTACGGCTACGGGCCGTACGGCAATACTACCTATGAGAGCGGGACGGTTGCCAACCCCTTTGGTTACGCAGGCGGCTACACGGACCCCACTGGGCTTATCCTCTTCGGAGCCCGCTACTACGATCCGAATACAGATCGCTGGACGCAGGTTGACCCCATCGCAAGCGGACAAGCGTCGGCGTATGCTTACGGAGACGACGACCCAGTCAACAACTCCGACCCATCCGGCTGTTGGTCGCACGAGGTGACGGCTAAGGCCGAGGTCACGGATATTGTTCTTCTCCCGCTCAATACAATATGGCTCACCGTTGAATGGAATGGGAACGGTGGCGCCGTCACGGGCGCAACAGGCTACTTGACTGTGAATGCCCATAACAGCGCGGCGGTCGGTAACTGGAGCATCACGTCCGAGAGTCTCTGGTGGTCCAGTGGTTGTGTCGGTTGTGGATCGATCACGCTGAGTGCTGTCGTTAGCTTCAAGTATGACGGTGGCGTGTTCAGCATCTTCGGCAATATTGCGAACCGATTGAGCCTCAGCGTGACGGTCTACGGTGATGGTTATTGGGCATGGTCGGGGGGCATCTCAATAGAGAATAACGTGGGATTCAGATGGCAGTTCGGGGCGTGGGTCGGTGGCCCCTAGAAGGAAGAGGCCGCCAAAGGCGCCACCCAAGCCCTGGGTCAACCCAACTCTGGCCTGGGCCCTACAGGGAGATGCTCGTGAATCCGCGAGCGTATGTCAGAATGAGGAGTGCATTCCGACGGCGCTCGTCCCACTTAGTGAGTCCTGGTAATGGTCGGAAGCTAGCCGGTTGGTGTGCAGGGTGAGGTGAGCAACCCGAGTCGGTTGACTGGTTGGCAAAACACGTTTCGTGGCCATTTTGGAGTCCAGCCGGAGGCTGCAAGACAATGGAGGGTAGATGGCAGCGGAGAGGGGTCGTGATGGCGGTCGGTGTCGCTCGATGTACGCCAACGGAGTCAGCCCTGCGGCTTAGCCGGGGTGACGAGGTGTTAGTGTGCGAGGCAGAGTTCGAAACGTGAGGTGGCGGTTACAAGTGATGGCGAAGAGTGCGCAGCTACCAGCTAGCCCTACCTACTTAGTTATCGCAGCCAGTTTGAATTGGCTCAACACCGCTCTATGGCTCCTGTTGTGGTTGTCATTCACTGGGCGTTACTGGCAAGGGGGCCTGGCCGTGGCCGCATTCGGCGCCGTCGCACTGGTCTCGACGTTTGCGTGGTTGGCAGCGCCAAAGAATCACCCGCATAGTCGGCGTCCCTCCGTCTTGGCGATCGTTCTACTTGGTTTCGCGGTGATATGCCTGCTCATCCTCGTCGCCGGACCGTAGCAGTCGCCAAGATCGCGTCAATGAAGGCGCTATGGATGACTACGGCGGGGGTTTGGAAGCCAACATATCCGCCGGCAGCGGGTGAGAGAGCGTTTGGTCTGACCCCAACGCACCCACACAGGTCGTGTGAACCAGGGGGCAACTACTACCGGATTGAAAACACGCGATCTGGAACCTATCTCAGCGAAGATGAGACCTGGGCTACAGAACACAACAAGCAATGCTAATGCCACTCACTTCAACAACACCGGAACGCGATACACCTGTGTTGAGGACGCGGAAGCCGCGCAGGCGGCGGCTTGGGGAGAGTGGGCCTGACCCGGTAAGACG
>DNAU01000372.1 GCA_003491925.1 Chloroflexota bacterium | reverse complement strand
CGAGCCTTGACCCCGCAGAGCGGGCCCGCAAGGCGGTCACCGGTCGGATTCGGGAGGCGATCGGTCACATCGAGGTCGTGCACAGTGAGTTGGGTCGCCATCTGCGGCGCTCCATCCGCACCGGGACCTTCTGCGTGTACGACCCGCCGGCACCGACGGTGTAGGTTCTTTAGCCCTCGATACGAGTTGACCCGTATACCGCACCCTTTCCTTCTTTCCGAACCCCGCCGTCATCTCACTCCGAGCTTCGACGGTGGATCCAGGCTCAGAGCACTGAACTTCAACTTCACCCCCGGGGGTGCGTCACATTGGGGACCGGCGCTGGGCCGGTGGTCGAAGGCTTACGCCTGGCTAGGCGTTGGGTCGAGCCTCGCCCGGAGGCGTCTCCTCCTCCGCGCCCTCGACGTTGGGTCGAGCGCGGCCCGGAGGCGTCTCCTCCTCCGCGCCCTCGACGTTGGGTCGAGCCTCGCCTGGAGGCGTCTCCTCCTCCTCCGTCCCCGGCTCAGGGAAGACGTTCGGCCCGGATACGCCCCCTTCCGGCCTGTCAGTCATGTGCGCGCCCTCCGATATCGCCGCGTCCCGGCAGCATGGCTGACTCTATCTCGATGTCGGCCCCCCGTCATCCCAGGTCACGCGGAAGTGCTGAATACGGATCCTGCTCAGCTTCCGGCCACCAAGGCGAACGGAGGAGCGCCACCGAGGGCCCGCTCCGGCCACGGCAGTCTCCGCCGCGCGGCCCAGCCCACGTCCGTCAGCTGGCGGATGCGCGGTGACGCCCAGCCCGATGCCGACACCAGCTGGAGAAGGCGCTCAGGGCTCGTGCCCTGGGCGAGCGGCAGGGCCGCCCTGAGATCGGGAGCGTAGGACGCGTGATGCGCTGGAGCGCTCCCTCTGGCTCGGGCCAGCCCCCGGGCAGCGAAGTGGCGGATCCTCTCCACGCTGTTGCCCGGATCTCCCCAGAGGCTCTCGACGAGAACCAGCCTTCCGTGGGGCGCCACCTCATGCCAAGCACGGAGGGCCGTCATCGGCTCCAGGAGCGTCCACAGCAGGTGTCGGGAGATGACGGCATCGAACGGCCCCGCCGGCACGGATGCGGCCTCCCCCTCGACGATCTCGACCTCGAGCCCTGCCTCCTCCGCCTTGGCTCGGAGCCGGCCCAGCATCCCCGATGAGAGGTCGACGGCCGTCACATGGTGGCCCAACTCCGCAGCGATGAGACTGAGGAACCCGGTTCCGGCACCCACATCGAGAACGCTCGCCGGAACCACCGGCAACAGCCGCTCAAGAGTGCCCCGCCACGCCGCACGCTCCAGGGGCGAGACCGGGTGATGGCCAGGGTCACGATCATAGGTGGCCGCGTCGGCGTCCCAGAAATCGCGGACCTGGTCGACACGCTCCGTGTCCACGGAACGCCCTCCTCACATGATGAGAGCGGCCTGTCTCGCCCATCTCAGCGCATCCACGCTGATCCACCCATCGTAGCGCCACTCTCTTGGCCTACCAGTGGTCAGCAAGCCTCGGTGCCGAGCGGATCTCGAGCGACCGGCGAGCGTGCCTGGGGCCTCCGCAGGGTCAGCCTCGGCGGTCAACCCAGAAGGTCGCGGGGGAGGCGCGCCAACCCGGGCGAGACAAGGTCTCGCTGGTCGCAGCTCGCGAGTGGCGCACCAAGGCGCTCCGCGCCGGCGACGTATGCCGCGTCGTACGCGCTGATCGCGTGCTCGCGAGCCAGCTCCGCGGACCTTTCACCGAGCACCCGGTCGATCCTTACCAGGGCTCCAAGGTCCGCTATGGCCCACACGCGCTCACGCAGGCGCCGGCTTGCACCCGCGTCGTGCCAGCGGACCTCCGCGACGTTGGTCAGCTCATAGACGGCGAGGTCAAGGGTCGCCAGAGCTCCGGTCCTGAGCAGCGCCACCGCAGCGGCGTGGTTCGGGTCGTCGAGGTCTTCGGTGGCGAGCAGCACACTGGCGTCCAGGAAGATCAAGCGCGCCGCCCGGCCTTCAGATCGGTCAGGACATCGCCCCCGTGCCCCTCGGCCTGGCCCTCGAGCTCTGCCATCCGTTCCGCAAGCAGCCGCTCGCGCTCACCTAGCGCCGCTTCGGCCAAGTCGCGGAGGGTCGCGCTGCGGGTGGTGCCTCGCTCGGCCGCCTGGGCGTCCAAACGCGCCAGCAGATGGTCCGGCAGCGAGATCATGACCTTGGCCACTGTTTGAGTATACCCGGTAACACCGCGCCAACCACAAGACGTCTCGTTCCCCAGCCCCTGTCGTCCGGCGGCCGTGAATCGGCCAGCCAGGAGTGCCGGCCGCAATGCCAATCGCGGGGACCCTGCTCCCGAACACCGCTGGCGGAGCGAGAGGGATTCGAATCCTCGATACGAGTTGACCCGGTCTACCGCATTTCCAGGTCCCGGAAAGGGGTGGTCCAGGGGGGCTCAGGCGGGCATTTTGAATTCAGCGGGAGGCGCGGCTGGGCGATCCCGGGAGGGTTGGGCGGCTCCGTTGGGACTCTATTGGGCCACGAGGGCGGGGCCAGAGTCCCCCTAGTTGCGGTGTTTGGGGGGAACGCCGGGCAGGGTGCCGCCCCCGAGTCCCCCAGGAGTTCCGCCCAGCCTGGCCCACGCCTTGGCTATGGGCCTTGGGCCGATCTCTCCCCTACTAGAACCTCCGCCCCGACCGCCGCGTCCACGAGGGCTACGAGCGCCTCAACGACACCAGCCCGCGCCGGCCCGCGTCCGGCGATGGTAAACCTCGGTCTGCCGTTATTCACGGTAATGGGAACGCGCAAACGGCGCCTCGCGCCCGGGATCCTGGTGGTGCAGCTCGGGGGCTGAGCCGCACCCCGGAGGATCCCCCTAGCCCGCGTTGAGCCACGGCCTGAGGAGGGGGGGACCAGCCGTTCGGGCGCCGGCTGGCGATCAACCAGGGGGGCTTGGGCGGGACTGTCGCGCCCGGCCGTGCCGATCGGACAGTCGCGGTGCTGGACCGTAGCCGGATGGCTCGGCGATTGGTGACGGGCGTCCGGATACGTTCGTCCTGCCTGCGGAGTTCGGCGAATCCGACC
>DNAU01000188.1 GCA_003491925.1 Chloroflexota bacterium | reverse complement strand
GTGTCCATGATCCAGGCCATGACCTGAGCGGTGGTGTTGACATCGGGGGCGGGGATATCCCGCTCTGGTCCGATCAACACCGCGATCTCGCTGGCGTAGCGCCGGGTGAGCCGCTCCAGCTCGCCCAGGCTCAACCGCTTCGGGTCGACGATCACCCCGCCCTTGGCGCCCCCGAAGGGGATCCCCGCCACCGCGCACTTCCAGGTCATCCACATTGCCAGGGCCTTCACCTCGCTCAGGGTCACCTGGGGGTGGTACCTGATCCCGCCCTTGGCAGGACCGCGGTTTAGGTTGTGCTGGACGCGGTAGCCCTCGAACATCTGGACCGAGCCGTCGTCCATTTTCACGGGGAAGTTGACCGTCAGCTGGCGCTGGGGCACGCGGAGGATCGCCCGTACCCCCTGATCGAGCTCCAGGAGATCGGCCGCGGCGTCGAACTGACGCTGCGCGTTCAACCAAGGATCCTCTGTCAGAGGTGCGATCACCGGGTCTTGCACTGCCACTCTTACTACCTCCTACCTCTTTCCTAAATCACGCCGTTTATCGCAGGAGCGTCGATCCGCCATCCGTCACGCCCTGGCGCCTTCGTCTGTGCGGGGTTCTACCGCGGGGCGGACCGCATCCAGATCCAGCTCGTGTGTCAGGATCAACCGTGCGCCGTAGCGCACCTCCAAAGACTCCACCATCTCCCAGCTTGCAACTAGCTCGTCTGGGCTCCACACGATGCCGGGCAGACGGCGGTCCCTCATCTTGGTCGTGCTGTACGCCATGTCTCCCCCGAGGATCACCGTCTCATCATCGAGGCGAACAAGCAGTGACTGATGGCCGGGTGTGTGCCCCGGGGTCGGCAGCACCACGACCCGCTCGTCGCCAAATAAGTCGAGCTTGCCTGTCAACTCGACCCAATGGACCGGATGGGCGAAATCGGCCGGCACGTACAGATCCCGCTGGTACACGGGAGGCCAATGGGCAAATTGAAGCTCCCTCCTCTGCACGTAGAAGCTCGCCTGGGGCAGAAACTCGATGCCGCCAGCGTGGTCGTAATGGAGATGCGATTGGACGACATGAGCGATATCCCCTGGCTTTACACCGACTGAGCGAAGCCGCTCCGCGATGCCGTCCTCCGGCCCCATGTGCACGTCGAAAGCCGCAGCTGCCGGGCCTAGTCTGACCACAGGGTCCGTGGCCAAGCTGGGGTGGGCCCCTGTGTCGAACAGAACGAAACCCTTCGGGTGATCGATGAGGTAGACGTGGTAGGGCACGTGGACCTTAGTGCCGACTCGGGGATCCAACGGATCGAAGACCGCGAAGTCAGCGGTCTCATAGCCACACGAGAGCGCCAGCAGTCTCATCTCCTAGTCTCCTGAGCGATTCACGACGGTGGCGATGTTCACGCGGTGGGCCGCTCCGAGCCGGGCGCCGCCGCCTCGACGGCGGGCTGCGCGTGCACCCGAATTCCAGCCGTACCGCGGTTGATCCGGCGGCGCAGTACGACAAGCCACCACAGAGCCGCGAGGGCGAGGATGCAGACCGTCGTCAGGCCGACCGGCTGGTTGATGGTCGGAATGGTGAGGATACCGACTAGGATGAGCTGCCAGATTAGGGCGATCCAGGCCACGGGCTGGGCCCAGCGCCCCAGGCTGAAGCTCCCAAACTGGCGGGGCAAGGAATTGGTTCGCACCTTGTAGATGAAGATGGCAGCGATGGCAGCGTAGGTGAGGTTGTAGCCGACCGCAGCAGTCCCGACGATATATCCGAGGACCGTGGGCAGCACGAAGGCGCCGATGGTGAAGAGGCAGATGCCAAAGACCGACACAGCGAGCAAACTCGCGACGGGGGTCTTGGTCTGGCGCGCCACTTTCTGCCAGACGACCCCCCCGGGGAACATCCTGTCCCGGGAGAGGCTGAAGAGCAGCCGCGCCGCGCCGGCCATAAGCACCATGGAGACAGACAGGAAGGACACCAAGAAGATGATGTCGATGAGTCTTGCCGCCAGGCTACCCCACTCATAAGTGATCACAGTGAGGATCGGCGTTGGCGAGTTCGCAAGCGACGCAATGCTCTGGCCGGCGTAAGTGAAGCCGAATATCATCACAAGTCCTACCACAGCGATGGCGCCTACTGAGATGAACATGCTCCGAGACGCTACCCGAGTCGCATTAACGGTCTCTTCGGCCAGGTCCGCAGGCAGCTCCCAGCCGGCGTAGGTGAAGGCCCCCATGAGAAAGGCGAGCACGAAGGGGCCAAGGAGATAGTTGCCGTGGAACCCCTGGGGTTCCTGGAAGAGATAGCTGGCCGGGTGGGGATGGACGATGATCGCGAAGATCAGGATGACCAGGGCGATCCCAACACTGCCCACGATCTCGGTGATCACGGCCGCGTTGTTGAGAATTGCGGTGAGCCTGATGCCGATGATGCAGATGGTCATCACAACCGCGGTGAGCACGATCGCGCCGCCGACATTCCAGGCAGTCGTGGTGGGGAGTCCGAATTCCTCTAGGAAGTAAGGTGTGACCCCAAAGATGGTACCTGTCCCACCAATCGCAAACCCCATCAAGCCGGTGATCGCGACGAACCAGCCGATGTGCGGCGTGGTCAGCCGGCTCGACCACTGGTAGGCATAGCCGGCCACTGGGATCCGCCCCACGAGATCGGCGAAGATCGCCACGATCAGGAACGCCCCAATGCTCGAGGGGATCCAGGTCCAGAGCCCGGCGCTGCCCGACTGGGTCAGTGCAAAGGCAAGAGTGAGGAAGACAGAAGAGGTGATGCCCACCCCGGAGAAGGAGATCGCAAAGGAGGAGAAGGGCCCCATCCGCCGGGAGAGTTTCTGCTCGTACCCAAAGCTCTTGAGGACGCCCTCCTGATCGGTCGCCACCTCGCTCTGCCCCGTGCCCGGCAAGCCACCCCGTTCGAATGCCGACGCCATAGCCGTACCTCCTAAATGCTTCTAATGCACAACTGAGGCCCGTCCGATCAGGTAATCCGTCATAGAAAACGCTTACATGTCCTCCGTGTTGCACCTCACCTACGTGCCCATGTGACGGACGAGCTTCTGCTCGTATCCGAAGCTCTGGAGCACGCGCTCCTCGTCGACACCGCTTTCTTCCGGCGGCGATATGTCAGCGTTTGCCTGGCAGGCCAACGCGCCCGGATCAGATAAGGATCCCATGGCCGTGCCTCCTACGTGCCGCTGCACCGTCTAACAGGAACCGCCTGCCGACGTGGGGCAGGCCGGTGTCGAAACTCGAGTCTGGAGCAGACTGTGGAGAAGGGAAGATCCGGTGGCCCGGTGGTCCGCTATTGCACGCGCGCCCCGACAGCGCATGGGTGTCCATGGGTTGAGCCGCCGACCTCAGCTATTGCCCGGGAAGACGAGGCTCAGCTTCTCCCGCCGGCCTGGCTCGGGCCAGCGCAGGGTCACCATCTTCTCCTGGGTGAAGAAGCGGATGCCGTCTTCGCCGCGCATCTTGAGGTCGCCGAAGGCGGAGCCGCGCGTGCCGCCGAAGCTCAGGTATCCGGCGGGCACCGGGATCGGGATGTTGATCCCGATCATGGGCACGTCGACCTCGAGCTCGAAGCGCCGGCCGGCTCCCCCGTCGGTGGTGAAGATGGCGGTGCCGTTGCCGTACTGGTGACCGTTGATGAGCGCCAGGGCCTCGTCGTAGGTGGCCACCCGGACGATGCCGAGGACCGGGCCGAAGATCTCCTCCTTGTAGATCTCCATCTCGGGGGTGACGTGGTCGAAGAGGGTGGCGCCCAGGAAGAAACCATCAGGGTGGTCGGGACGGGAGAACCGCCTGCCGTCGGCGACCAGCTCGGCGCCCCCGGCCACGCCCTTGTCGATCCACTCCACGATCGAGGCGCGGTGCTCGGCGGTATAGATCGGGCCCATGTCCATGCCGGGGTCGAGGCCCGGGCCGATCTTGAGGCGCTGGATCCGCTCCTCGATGAGCGGACGGAGCCGGTCGGCGGCGTCGCCGACCCCGATCACCAGGGTCTGGGCCATGCAGCGCTCACCGGCGGAGCCATAGCCGGCCGCCACCGCCGCGTCGGCGGTGAACTCCATGTCGGCGTCGGGCAGGACGAGCATCGCGTTCTTGGCCGCGGTGTAGGCGCCGACCCGCTTGCCGTGAGCGGTGCCGGTCTCGAAGACGGTCCGGCCGACCGGCGTGGAGCCGACGAACTGGATGGCGTTGACCTGGGGGTGGACGAGCAGCGCGGAGACCGCCTCGCGTCCACCGTAGACGACGTTGAAGACGCCGTCGGGCAGGCCGGCCTCCTTCCACAGCTCGGCCTGGAGCTGGGTCGCGCCCGGGGTGTGGCTCGAGGGCTTCCAGACGAAGGTGTTGCCGCAGGCCAGCGCGATCGGGTAGATCCACATCGGCACCATGGCCGGGAAGTTGAA
>DNAU01000147.1:3506-5145 GCA_003491925.1 Chloroflexota bacterium | reverse complement strand
AGAGGCTGTTGCCGAACTCGTGGTCGTGAGAAAATGGACGCGGCTCTCAACGCAGCAGACGACGTAGCGGAGGGCGGGGCGGTGATGGGGCGCAAGGCAGTCGAGCCCAAGCTGTATGTGAGCTTCTCGCTGGACGCGGTTGTCCCCGCGAACCATCTGGTGCGGCGGCTTGCTGATGCCGTCGACCTGAGCTTCGTCAGGGGACTCGTCCGACGTTATTACAGCCACACGGGCAAACCGTCGGTGGACCCGATCGTGCTCTTCAAGCTGGTGCTGCTCGGGTACTTGTTCAACATCACCAGTGAGCGTCGGCTCTGTGAGGAAGCGGGGTTGAACCTTGCCTGGCGGTGGTACTTGGGCTACGAGCTCGACGAGCCGATCCCTGACCACAGCGTGCTGAGCAAGGCGCGGAGTCGCTATGGCGCAGCCGTCTACGAGCGCTTCTTCCGGCGGATCGTCCAGTTGTGCGAGGCGCGAGGACTGATCCAGGGTGACGTCCTTTTCGTGGATGCCACGATGGTCAAGGCCAACGCGTCGCCTCAGTCGCTACGTTCCCGCGCGCTGCTGGGCCAGCGAGTGCCCCAGCCCAGGGAGTTCGTCGCCCAGCTCTGGACGGTGAACGACGAGGCGGCGGAGGAGGTGGAAGGCCCCGGGACCGGGCGGGGCGGACGCCCGAGGACGGATCACCCGAAAGGGCTGCAGTCACGGGCGGTGACCAACGAGCTGAGCGTCAGTCCGACCGATCCGGATGCGCAGATGTTCCGCAAGCCCGGCAAGACGCCCCTGCTCTCTCACAAAGCCCACATGGCCGTCGATGGGGGGCGAGCGGGCATCATCACCGCGGTGGAGGTCCGACCTTCCTGCGAGGCGGACAGCCATGTGGTACCCGCGATCCTGGCCCGGCATGAGCTCGCGGTGGGCCGGCGGGCGCGGGAGCTGGTGGGCGACCGCGGTTACGGGACTGCGGCGGCGAACCAGGCCTGCGAGGAGCGCGGTGTGACCGCAACCTTGGCGATGCGCTCCTTCAGCAACGCCCACGGCGGCCTTCAGCGGGACCAGTTCACCTTTGTTGCCGACCGGGACATCTTCATCTGCCCCACCGGACAGGAACTGCGCTTCTCGCAGCAGAACCGCCCTTTCCGAACCAACATCTACCGGCCTTCTCGAGGGACGTGCCGGGCCTGTCCGCTGAAGCCGGAGTGCGCTCCGGGACGGGCTGAGCGCACCGTGTCGCGGCGCTGGGACGGTGACCTCTGGGAGGGTTGGCAGACGCACCTTCAATCCCGACACGCGCGGCAGATGCTCCGGCGCCGCCAGGTGGTGAGCGAGCGAGCTTTCGCGGTTGGGAAGGAGCACCATGGGCTCGGTCGCGCCCAATTCAGAGGCCGCTCCAACATGCGGATCCAGGCCCTGATGACGGCAGCGGCGATGAACCTGTCGCAGCTCGCAAGGTTCCTCCCGGTCCGCAACGCCGGCGTGGCCGCAGCCACCACCAGCTCCTTCCCCGTCCACGGTCGGACCCACTCAGCCCCTTGCCTGCGACCCCATCACCGCGGCGCCTGGCCGCACACGCCGCATGTGCGCCGGCGGCAACGCGGCTCTCCCTCCTAGTCCTGAGCACCCCTTCGGCAACAGCCTC
>DNAU01000147.1:0-3448 GCA_003491925.1 Chloroflexota bacterium | reverse complement strand
AGCACCCCTTCGGCAACAGCCTCAAAAAGTCCCAAACCACCTGCGCAACTGGTGGGGCACCGACCTGCGCTGGTCGAAGCAGACGACGCTTTCGAAGTGGATCGCGCCACTTCCCGCAACGAATGAGCGCCCCGCTACTTCTCGGCGAGGAGTTGGGCGCGTGCCTTCTCGAGGTCGGCGTGAGCGGCCGGGCCCAGCTTGGGGAACTGGGGGTCGATCGCGGCCAGGGCGTCGACCACCACGGCCGACACCGCCACCCGGGCAAACCACTTGTGGTCGGCGGGGATGACGTGCCAGGGGGCCTGCGCGGTGCTGGTGTGGGAGAGGACCTCCGAGTAGGCGTGCTGGTACTCATCCCAGTGGGCGCGCTCGACCAGGTCGGCGGCCGAGAACTTCCAGTTCTTCGAGGGGTCGTCGATGCGGGCGAGGAGGCGCTTGCGCTGCTCGTCGCGGGAGAGGTTGAGGAAGATCTTGACCACCCGGATGCCGTTCGCGGTGAGGTGCGCCTCCCATTCGTTGATCGCCCGGAAGCGCTCTTCCCAGACGTTCTTCCCCCTGGCCTCGACGGGGAGATGCTGGCGGTCGAGGTTCTCCGGATGGACCCGGACCACCAGGACCTCCTCGTAATGGGACCGGTTGTAGATGCCGATGACACCGCGCGGGGGAAGCTCGCGGGTGTAGCGCCAGAGGTAGTCGTGGTTGATCTCGTCGGGGGAGGGGACCTTGAAGCTGCGCACCCACACCCCCTGCGGGTTCACGCCGCTCATCACGTGCTTGACCGCGCCGTCCTTGCCGGCGGCGTCGAGGGCCTGGAGGACCACCAGCAGTCCGTAGGTGTCCTGGGCGGCGAGNNCGGATGGCGCCGTCCTTGCCCGCGGCGTCCAGAGCCTGGAGGATCACCAACAGGCCGTAGGTGTCCTGGGCGGCGAGGCGGGCCTGGTAGTCGCTCAGCAGGCGCACCCCCGCCTCCAGCGACGATGTCGCGTCCGACTCGTGGACGAAGCTCGCCGTGTGGCCCGGGTCGAAGCCGTGGGGCAGCCGCACCTTCGCCTCGGGAGGCACCCGCAACTGGTGCGCCAGCCGGCGCAGGGTCGCAAGCTCGTCAGTCACCACTGTCCATCCTCCGGCGGTCGATGCCCGGCGATTCTGCGCCCTCGGGGCGGGGCTCGGCCAATCCCGCGTCCTCGAGGAAGCGGACCTGCTCGGGGTGCATCCCGGCGGGGAGGCGCCGGAACCAACCGTGGTCCTCGGCCTCCGCGCTCACCTCCAGCTCGCCGCTGTGGCGGGTGACCAGGAAGGCGATCCCGACCGGGCAGTCGAGGCCGTTCTCATAGTGGCTCGGGTACTCGATGCAGCCCAGCATCCGGCACTCGGTGACCTCCAGGCCCAGCTCGCGCCGGGCCACCCGGGCGACGGCGTCGGCCAGCCGCTCCCCGAAGCGCACCGTGCCGCCGGGGAGGTGCCAGATGCCCCGACAGGGATCGATGGCCCGGCGGGTGAGCAGCACCCCGTCCGCGCCGGCGAACACGACCTCCACGGTGAGCCGCGGGACCCTGCGGTAGATCTCCCAGAACTCCGCCTCCGAAAGCGGGTGCTGCTCGGCCACTAGCCCACGCTCACCGGCTGGCGGATGATGGTGCGGAGCTTCTCGGGCGCTGCCCGGCGGGGGTCGCCGAGGTAGACCTCGTGGTGGGCGCCCCGGGGCTCGAGACCCTGCGCCGCGATGAAGGCGTGCAGCCGCTCGATGGTCGGGGCCTCCTCGCTGTACGGCCCGATGTGCATCACCTGCGCCGAGCGACCCTCGCACCAGCGCTCATGGCGCAGCCGGTCGAGGGGCGGCGTGGTCCCCTTCCTGGCGCGGACCTCCGTCAGGGTCGCCTCGACGACCTCCGGCGTGACGTCATCGGACACCGCGATGAGCGCGCGCCAGCTCCATCCGGCCGGCGGGGTGGTCATGTCGAACGTCGCGTCCCCGACGCTGAACCAGAGCGCCTCGAGCGGGAGCAGGGGCACCACCAGGCCGTCCCGCTTGAGCCGGAACTTCGCGGTGTAGAGGACGGAGTAGAGGGCTCCGATGGCGAGCTGGAACTCGCTGGGTGCCCCACCCTCCTCGCCGGTGGGCGCCCCCTGTCCGTCCACCATCAGACAGCCCAGCTCGGGCACGTCCACCAGACCGGCTCACGCGGTGGCGCGAGCAGCGGTGCCAGCCGCTTCTTGAGATCGACATCCGTCACCGCGGCCATCCGTCTCCTCCATCGGCCGGTGCCCCATCCCCCGGCCCCGCGCGGTCCCGGCACGGCCATGCGGATTGTGAGCGTCCCAGCCGCCGTCTGCAGCCAGGTCCGCGGTGGGGCGGCCGACCTACCCGAGCAGGACCTTCAGCACGCGCGCGGTGTCGCCCAGGTCCTCCATCACCGCGTCGGCCTCCAGGTCGCGGACGGCTCCGAAGCCGTCGTGGCCGGTGCCCACGATGAGGCAGCGCACCCCTCCCGCACGCGCGCAGGCGAGGTCGCGGGCGGTGTCCCCGATCACCCACACCTGCTCGGGCAGGTAGGCCTCCCCGCGCAGCTCGCCGGCCCGGCGCAGCGCGACCGGAACCAGCCGCTCCCGCTCCTCGTGGTCGTCGCCGTAGGCGCCGATGGGGAGGTCGAAGAAGCCGTCCAGCCCGAAGGCACCGACCTTGACCGCCGCGTTCACCGCCAGGTTCCCGGTCAGCAGCGTCTGGCGGACGCCGTCCCGGCCGGCCAGCTCGTCGAGGAGGCGCCGCACCCCGGGGTGGACGTGCCCCTCCCGGCCCATCCGCTCCCTCCAGCCGGCCAGCGCCCGTTCCGCCTCGGCCAGCGCCACCGGCACCAGGGCGTCGATGTCGGCACGCGCCACCCCGGCGGCGAGGAGCATCTCCCCGATGATCTGGGGGTCGGTCTTGCCCCCCATGGGGAGGTGCGGGACGGCGTCCAGCCGGCCCGCCAGGCGCGCCCCGGCCTCGAGTGCCTCGCGGCCGGACGGCCCGCACGACACCAGGGTGCCGTCGACATCCCAGAGGATGAGGCGGCGAGCCGCCGCCTCCTGACCCTGCCCGGTCACGGCGCCTACCGCGGCTCCGGCCCGCCGCCCGCCGCGCCGAGCACCTGACGGACCCCGCGGGCGATCTCGACGTCCTCCCGTGCCTCCACCACCAGCGCCCTGACCGGAGCACCCTCCGCCCCGATCTCCCGGTCCCCGGCCGCACCCTCGTTCGCAGCCGGGTCGAGGGCGATGCCGAGGAAGCCGAGCCCCTCGGCGGCCCGGGCCCGGATGGCGGTGGCATGCTCGCCGACCCCACCGGTGAAGACCAGGGTGTCGAGCCCGCCCATCGCCGCGGTCATGCCGGCGATGCCGGCGCGCAGCCGGTGGAGGTAGACGCCGATGGCCAGCGCCGCGTTCTCGTCGCCGTCCTGCTCGGCCTGGA
>DNAU01000320.1 GCA_003491925.1 Chloroflexota bacterium | reverse complement strand
ATCTACATGGTCCTGGCGATGGCCGAGATCTTCGTGCTGCTGCTCGGCGAGATCGACCTCTCGGTGGGCCTGGTGATGGGCCTGGCTGCGGTCGTCGTCTGCGAGCTGGTGCAGCCGTCCGTGCCCTGCAGCGCCGCCGCGGCAGCGGCCGCCAAGTGTCCGGTGAGCGGCCCGGGCTGGCCGTGGTGGCTGGCGATCGTCGTCACCCTTCTCATCTGCGCAGGCATCGGTGCCATCCAGGGGAGCCTGGTCGCCCGGCTGCACATGCCGGCCCTGGTCGTCACCCTCGGCGGCAGCCTGATCCTCGAAGGCGTGACCTTCATCATCCTCAGCACCTCGGGACTGATCTCGCTCACCGAAAGGCGGTTCTTCAACGAGCTCGCCATCTACGACATCTTCAATGGCAGGTTCGCCCCGCTGGTCGGATGGATCGCCCTGGTGGTGGTCGTGGTGGCGGCCGCCGCGTGGCTCTGGCTGCGCGACTCGAGCAGGCGTCGCAGCGGCCTGGTGGCCCCTCCGGCGGGGCTCACGGTGGCCAAGATCGCCCTCATCGCCGCCGCGGGCGTCGTGATCGTCGTCATCTGCAACATCAACCGCGCCCATGTCGGCATCATCGAGGGGGTCCCGTTCATCATCCCGATCGTCCTCGCGGTGCTCGGTCTCTGGACCCTGCTGCTGCAGCGGACCCGCTTTGGACGTTACGTCTACGCCATCGGCGGCAATGCCGAAGCCGCCCGGCGAGCCGGGGTGAGCCTGCCTTCGGTCCGGACCTGGTCCTTCGTCCTCGCCTCGGTCACCGCCGGGGTCGCCGGCATCCTCTTCGCCTCCTGGCAGGTGGAGATGACCAGCAACATCATCAAGTCCGCCAACACCTACGTGCTGCTGGCGGTGGCGGCGGCGGTCATCGGCGGGACCAGCCTGTTCGGTGGCCGGGGGAAGACCCTCCACGGCATCCTCGGTGGGCTGGTGATCGGCATGATCTACAACGGGCTGTACCTCCTCTCCGTGGCGAGCTGGTGGATCGATGTCGCGACCGCCGGCGTCCTCCTGGCGGCCGCGGTCGTGGACGTCGTCTCGCGGAGGGGAGCCACCAGCGGGAGCGTCGCCCGGTTCTGAGGTTCGAGCCTCAGCGTCTCGCGGCGGGGAGCCGGCGGCGGGAGAGACGGCCGGTCTGACGTCCCCCCCGGCCTCACGCCTCAGCGGAAGCCGTACAGGCCCTCGTGGAAGTCGCCGGTGGTGATCCAGCGCTCGATCACCAGGTCCACCACCCTGTCGTCGACCTCGGTCGCCCCGAGGACCCGGGCGTTGCCCTCGATCGCCTCGAGGACCTGGCCGCGGACGAACTCGGGGATCCGTGAGAACCGCTCCACCGCCGAGTCGGTCCAGGGCAGCCCATCCCGCTCCCGCTCCTGGATGGCGTGGGAGACCCGGCCCCACAGCTCGTACTTCACCTCCATCTCACGCGGGGTGATGGTGGTGCCGAGGCCGAGCTTGTGGGCGGTCCACTCCACCCGCCAGCGGGTCAGCTCGCGGCAGAACTCGGGCACGTCCGCCAGACGCGCCTCCGCCTCGGGCGTCCAGGTGAAGCGGAGCTCCTCGCCCCGTTCGCTCAGGGGATGCCCGTAGCCGAGCTTCTTGCCGAGGGTGCGCAGGAAGAGGGCGGTGACCTCCTCCTGGCGCTTGGCGGCGCGCTCCTCGGCGACGCCGCGCACCAGGGCCTCGCCCCGGCGCGGGTCGCCGTGTGACCAGAGCTCGGCGCGCTCCCTGACCACGGCCTCGGCATCGGGCGACCAACGGGGACCCTCCGGCACGGCGACCGGTGGGGCCCCCCCCGGCGTGCTGGAACCCGCCGCCAGGGTGGGCGCGCCGAGGGCTCCGGCGACGGGGCAGGCCGCCGCCTCCCCGCCGGGCACCGGGTGATGGGCACCGGAGAGCTCTGGCAGCTGGCCCGCCAGGTGGGGATAGGGGCAGCGAGCCGCGTCGGCCTCCGATGCGGGAGGGACGTTCAGCTCATTCGAAGCATATGCAGAGATAGCCACGCTTAGGTCCTCCGGCCCATCGAGAACGCACCCATGTGGCTTATGTTCCTACAATTGATGAGCGCCCCGCGGTGGGGCCGCAGAGGGGGCGCGCGCGGCGCCGGTGACAGGGATCGAGGACAAGATGACCGCCATCGACAGCTACTCCAACCTGTACGTCCCGCTGGACAACTCCGAGCACTCGGACGCGGCGGCGGGGCTGGCGATCGAGCTGGCATCCGCCTGGGGGGCGCGGTGCGTCGGGATGCACGCCTACGCGGCGCGGATGCACGACTTCCGGTTCAAGCAGATGGAGTACACCCTCCCCGAGGAGTACCAGGACGAGGCCGAGCTGCTCCGGCAGCGCCGGATCCACGATTCGCTGATCACCACCGGGCTGGAGCTGATCAGCGACAGCTACACCGACGTGATGCGCTATCGCTGCCTGGAGCGGGGCGTGGAGTTCGAGGCCCGGCGCCGGGACGGGCGCAACTGGGAGGAGATCGTCGCCGACGTCGCCGAGGTGAAGCCGGATCTGGTGGTGATGGGCGCCCTCGGCACCGGCGCGGTCCGCGAGTCGAGCCTGGGGTCGGTGGCCGAGCGCGTCCTCCGCCGCCTCCGCACCGACGTCCTCCTGGTCCGCGACCTCGACTGGCAGCGGGAGGGCGACATCGTCGTGGCCGTTGACGGCTCGCCGCAGAGCTTCGCGGGGCTGCGCGCGGCGCTCGAGCTGGGCAAGCGCTTCCAGCGCCGGGTGGAGGCGGTGGCCGTCTACGACCCCTACCTCCATTACGCCGTCTTCAACGGCATCGTCGACGTCCTCAGTGAGAAGGCGAGCAAGGTCTTCCGCTTCAAGGAGCAGGAGGCGCTCCACGAGGAGATCATCGACACCGGGCTGGCCAAGATCTACGAGTCCCACCTCCGGGTTGCCCAGGCGACCGCTCGCGAGGCCGGCATGGAGCTGCCCATCACCCTCCTCGACGGCAAGGCCTTCGACCGGCTGCTCCGCCACTGCCGCGAGCGCAAGCCGTGGCTGCTCGTGATGGGGCGGATCGGCATCCACTCCGATGCCGGCATGGACCTGGGCAGCGCCACCGAACAGCTGATCCGTTTCGCTCCCTGCAATCTGCTGGTGATGAGCGGCACCTACCTGCCACCCCTGGACCTACGGGCGGAGGCATCGGTGGTCTGGACCCCCGAGGCCGAGGAACGGATGGCGCGGGTGCCGGCGGGCGTTCGCGGACTGGCTCGCACCGCCGTGCTCCGCTGGGCGACCGAGCGCGGCCACAGCGTGGTGGCGAGCGGCGACGTCGACGAGGCCCTCGACGAGCTGATGCCATTCCAGAAGAAGATGCGGGTCATCGCCGAGGCACGGACCTCCCTCGAGGGCGCGGAGCAGGCGATGGTCGAGGAGCCGGCCGCCGAGGAGACCCGGGCCATCTGCCGGGTGTGCGGCTATGCGGCTCGGGTTGAGCACCCGTCGCAGTGCCCTGTCTGCGGGGCCGCCGCGGAGGAGTTCGAGCCCTTCGACGTGACCGCGCTGCGCGCTGCAGCAGACCAGGAGGGCGACGCGGCCGAGACCGGTTTCGACGGGCACAAGCTGGGCTGGACCCTGGAGGCGCGGCGCGTCCTCCAGCAGCTCCCCGCCGGTTATCTCCGTCGCCGGGTCAAGGCGATGGTGGAGAAGCAGGCCCGCACCCGGAGGCTCCCGGCGATCACCGCCGAGGTGGTCGAGCCGTTCGTCCGTCCCGAGCTCGAGTCGCTCGACCAGGGGGCGGGACCGCATCGTGCCCCGCTCGGGCTCGAGGCGCACACCGGCCCCCACGTCTCGCCGCGACGGCTCCCCTGGAGCGCGGAGGCCGAGGAGCGCCTCGCCCGGATCTCAGCCGGTTTCCTCCGCAACCTCGCCTCGGAGCAGATCGAGCGGCTGGCGATCGCCCTGCGCGCCCCGGAGGTCGAGATCCTCCACGTCGAGGCGGGGATCGCCGAGGCGCGGGCGCGGATGCGGGAGCGGCTCGACGTCGACGCCGCACTCGCGGCCGGTGACGGCTGCCCGGTGGGTGCCACCCGAGATGTCACGGCCTCACCGGCCGCGGCCGGCTGCCCGGTGCACGCCGGGGCCGAGCCCGCCGACGGTCACCATCACGCCCTGCGCGGCGGCGGTGCCGCGCCGGGG
>DNAU01000356.1 GCA_003491925.1 Chloroflexota bacterium | reverse complement strand
GGTTGCCGGGGGCAGCCTGCCGGGGCTCGACCGCGCCCTCGACCTCCACTGGCGTCGGCGGCTGGAGAGCGCTCCCGCCTACCACCGCCAGGTGGTCGCAGCCGTCCGGCACCCCGAGGCGTGTGAGCTGGAGCGCGAGCTGGGCACGGTCGCCGCGGGCCTGGCCGCCGCCGGCATCCCCACCCGGCGGCTGTCGGGCGCCGAGCTGGGCCGGCATCTTCAGGACGGTCGTCTCGATCTGGGCCGCGTCGTCTGGGTCGACCAGGCGGGGCAGGCCTGGGTGGGTGACCGGCTGGCCCGGGCGGCGATCCTCGACCACCTCCCCGGAGGCAGCGTCGACACCGGCTGGCTGGCCGCCCTGATCCGCGTCCCGGTCGAATGCGACGTCGCCCTCCATCTCGTGCCCACCTCGAGCCGCCTGGCGACCGGGCTGCTCAGCCGCCGCATGCGCCACCTGGGAGCCCATCAGCTGCTCGAGCGGGAACGTGGGCTGGTCCCCGACGCCGAGGTGGAGACGGGGCTCGAGTCCGCCCGGCGCCTTCGCGACCGGCTGGCGCGCAACGCCGGACGCCCCCTCCGTCTCTGGCTGACGGCGGTCGCACTGGGCGACGACCTGGAATCCCTCGACCTGGCCTGGGGCCGGATGCGCGGGGCCTTCGCCGCCACCCTGGCCACCTGCCGGCCCGGCTATTTCGAGCACGTCGACGGCTGGCTCGCCGGCTGGGGACTCGGTTCGCCGCCGGGTCCCGGCAAGCTGGTGGACTCGGGCGCCGCGGCGAGCTGCGCACCCTGGCTGCAGGCGAGCATCGACGATCCCGACGGGTACCGGATCGGACGGATGGCCGCCAGCGGCCTGCCGGTGAGCATCGCCCCCTTCGATGAGGCGCAGCACGTCAACGCCAACATCGGGATCTTCGCCGCGTCGGGACAGGGCAAGAGCTTTCTGATCGGCGGCCTCCTCATCGAGGCTCACCGCCGCGGGGTCGGAGCAATCGTCATCGACCCCGAGGGCGAGTACCGCCGGCTCGTGGAACGTCTGGGCGGGGAGTGGCTGGACCTGGTGACCGAGGCGCCGATCAACCCGTTTGACCTGGGCGAGGACGACGACGGCGCGGCGGCGGTCGTGGTCGACGTCTGCGCCCTCCTCTGCGAGGGGATGAGCGAGCTCGAGCGGGCCGCCGTCGAGGCGGCCGCGCGCGCAGCCCAGCTGGCGGCACGCGACGCCGGAGAGCGCGCGCGGCTCCGGCAGTGCCTCGGTGAGTTGGACCAGAGCGCTCCCCGCGTGGGGCAGGTGCTGAGACGGTTCCTGGACGGCGGGCTGGCGGGCTTCCTCGACCGCCCGACGTCGGCTGCCTGGACGCGCCCCCTTCTCGGCGTCGGCCATCGCGAGGTCCGGGAGGAGCTGGTGCCGGTGACCACGCTGCTGCTCGGACGCCTCCTCTGGGAGCTGGTCCGGCAGGCACCGCGGCGGCGCCACATCATCCTCGACGAGGTGGGGATGCTCACCTCCCACCCCTCCCTGCGCCAGCTCCTGGCCCTGCTCGCCCGCCGCTGCCGGAAGCACGGCAGCTCGCTGGTGGTGGCGACCCAGAACGTCCAGGATCTGCTCGGCAGCGACGAGGGCACGGTGGTCGCGAGCAACTGCGCGCTGGTGCTGTGCGGCGGTCACCGGGCGATCGAGGTGGCCTCGATGGAGCGGGCCTTCGGCCTCACCGAGGAGCAGCGGCGGCGGCTCGAGCGGGCTCCACGGGGCGAGTTCCTGCTGCTGGCGGGACGTCGCCGTGGACTGATCGAGGTCGACCTCCCGGAGGCCTATAGGGCCATGATCTGCGGATGTGCGCAGCAGGTCGCCGGCTGATCGAGATCGCACCGAGCGGTCACCAACCCCTTGACTCCACGGACGCCCAGTACCAAGATGTGGGGGCTCCAGCCCGGGCGGACCCCAACATGTGGGATACTGTGGGGGACAGAGTACTCGGTGTGGCCGGGCCCGCCCGCCTGGAGCCGTCCTTCCGGGACGAGGGCCCCAGCGCCGCGCCAGACATCTCAGCACAAGGGAATCAGCAGTGAGTGCTTCCGCTTCGCCACCGCCGTCGGACCCGTCCGCAGCTCCGGCAAGTGGTGAAGGCCGCCGCGGCTCGCACCGCAACGGCAACGGAAAGCTCGAGATGAGCGCGAGCGGCCTGCACGTCGAGCGCCGCTTCACCACGCCCGGCGTCCACCCCTACGACCAGGTGCGCTGGGAGCAGCGCACCGCCAGCATCAGCAACGAGAAGGGTGAGATCGTCTTCGAGCAGAAGGACTGCGAGGTCCCGGCCTTCTGGTCGCAGATGGCGACCAACGTGGTGGTCTCGAAGTACTTTCGCGGACCCCAGGGCACGCCCCGCCGCGAGGTGAGTGTCCGCCAGGTGATCTCGCGGGTGGTGGACACCATCACCGGGTGGGGCCGCAAGGGCGGCTACTTCCGGACGGATGCCGATGCCGAGGCGTTCTCCGACGAGCTCTGTCACCTCATCCTCCACCAGAAGATGAGCTTCAACAGCCCGGTCTGGTTCAACATCGGGGTCCCGGGGAGCCGGAACCAGGCGTCGGCTTGCTTTATTAACAGCGTCGACGACTCCATGGAGTCGATCCTCACCCTCGCCAAGACCGAGGGGATGCTCTTCAAGTACGGCAGCGGGACCGGCACCAACCTCTCCGCCATCCGCTCCTCCGAGGAGCAGCTGGCTGGGGGCGGCACCGCCAGCGGTCCGGTCTCCTTCATGAAGGGGTTCGACGCCTTCGCGGGCGTCATCAAGTCCGGGGGGACCACCCGGCGCGCCGCCAAGATGGTGATCCTCAATGCCGATCATCCGGACATCGAATCCTTCATCACCTGCAAGGTGACCGAGGAGCGCAAGGCGTGGGCGCTGATCGACGCCGGGTACGACGCGTCGTTCACCGGCGAGGCCTACGCCTCCGTCTTCTTCCAGAACTCCAACAACTCGGTCCGGGTCACCGACGAGTTCATGCGGGCCGTCGAGGAGGACCGCGACTGGCACCTCCGCGCGGTCACCGACCCCTCGCGCATCCTTCACACGGTCAAGGCGCGCTACCTGCTGCGCCTGATGGCGGAGTCAGCGTGGCAGTGTGGCGACCCGGGCGTCCAGTACGACACCACCATCAACGATTGGCACACCTCGTCGAACAGCGGCCGGATCAACGCCAGCAACCCTTGCTTCCCGGGGGAAACCAGGGTCCACACCACGGTTGGCCTGCTCCCGATTGCAAGCCTCTACCGCCGCATGGCGGATGGCGAGGACATCCGCGTCTACACCCACCGCGCGACAGCCGAGAAACCGGAGGCCGGAGTGGTGGCAACTCGCCCGGTCGCCGTGATGCAGACAGGCGTCAAGCCCCTCGTCCGCCTCCTCTTCTCCAACGGCCAGGAGCTTCGCTGCACTCCCAACCACCGCTTCTGGACCACCAACCGCGGCTGGGTCGCGGCGGAGGACATCGTCGGCGAGGACCGGGTCCTTCTCAACGACACCCCGACCCCGGCAACCGATGCCTCGTGGGCGCTACCCGTCAAGGTCGAGGCACTGGCGACCTCGTGGAACCGGGGTGGGACCAAGGTTCACCAGGCGGTGCCCGAGCGATGGAGCACCGCTCTCGGGGAGCTCACCGGTCACCTGATCGGGGATGGCTGCCTGACCGAGGACCAGGCCATCTGGGTCTACGGGGGCGACGACGTATCGGACGGAGTGGCCGATCGGCACGCA
>DNAU01000323.1:2810-2933 GCA_003491925.1 Chloroflexota bacterium | reverse complement strand
CACCTGCCGGCGGTGGGCAGCCTGTTCGCCTCGTTCCTCGGCTACAACCCCATGGCCTCCCTGCTCGGTCCGGTCCTCCCCACCCTGAGCCATGCCCAGCAGGCGTACCTGACCGGCCGCGCG
>DNAU01000323.1:2174-2747 GCA_003491925.1 Chloroflexota bacterium | reverse complement strand
CCGTTCTTCCCCCACCTCATCTCCGGCCCCTTCATGGACGGGCTGAAGGCGGCCTTCGACTTCGCCATCGCGGCATGCGTCCTGGCGGCGGTCGCGAGCCTGCTGCGGGGCGGCCGGTACATCCACGATGAGCTGCAGGCCGGCGAGGTCACGCCCGTGGTCGTCGGCGGCGCGCCGGCCCCGGGAGCGGCGGTGGTCGGCGAGGAGGCCGAGGCGGTCGCCCGCAGATCCTCGGGGTGACGGTCGGGAAGGGGGACCCGCTTTCAGACGCCTGGCGATTCCGGCCTGGTCCGGATGCGCTCCGCGGTCACGCTCGCGAGCCCGCGACCGGCTGAGCCTCACGGCTAGGTCGTGGGCTGTCGGCCAGGAACGTGGCCACGCGATCGATGGCCTTGCGCAGGTTGGCCTGGCTGTTGGCATAGCTGAAGCGGAGGTAGCCCTTGCCCCAGCTGCCGAAGGCGGTTCCCGAGAGAGCCGCGACGCCGGCCTCCTCGAGAAGTGCCCGCTGGAGGTCGCGCTCCTCCCAGCCGGTCCCCTCGACGTTGGGGAAGACGTAGAAGGTGGCCGACGGCT
>DNAU01000323.1:0-2109 GCA_003491925.1 Chloroflexota bacterium | reverse complement strand
GTGGCAGCGGATCCCGGGGATGCCGTTGAGGCCGTCCACGATCAGATCACGCCGCTTGGAGAACTCGGCCACCATCGCCGCGACGGCGGCGTCCGACTCCGGCGATTCGAAGGCCTCGATCGCGGCCAGCTGGGTGAACGCGGCCGCGCACGAGGAGGTGTTGATCATGAGGGTGTCCATCCGCTGGGCGAGCTCCACCGGCATGGCGCCGAAGCCGAGGCGCCAGCCGCACATCGCCCAGGCCTTGGAGAGCCCGTCCATCAGGACGCACCTCTCGGCCATCCCGTCGATGCCGTAGAGGGAGACGTGGGTGCCCTCGTAGACGATCCGCGAGTAGATCTCGTCGCTCAGCACGAAGAGGTCGCGTTCCTCGGCAAGGGTCGCGATCGCCTCGCAGTCCTCGCGGGTCAGCACCCCGCCGGTCGGGTTGGCCGGGCTGTTCACGACCAGCACCCGGGTGCGCTCGGTCACCAGGGAGCGCAGCTCCTCGACGTCCAGGCGGAACTGGTTGGCCTCGCGGATCGGCACCGAGACCGGCTTGGCGCCGACGAAGCTGACCAGGGAGCTGTAGATCGGATAGCCGGGGTCGGGGACCAGCACCTCGTCCCCGGGTTCGACCAGGGCGAGGAGGAGGAAGTGGAGGATGTTCTTGCTCCCCGGAACCAGGACGATCTGCTCCGGGCGAGTGGGGCTCCCGGTCTGACGGGTGACGTGGCGGGCGGTCGCCTCGCGCACCTCCCGTATCCCGCTCGCCGGCGTGTAGTGGGTCGCACCGGCATGCATGGCCTGGACGGCGGCCTCGATGATGTTCTCCGGGGTGGAGAAGTCGGGCTCGCCGATCTCCAGGTGGACCATCTCGTGTCCCTCGGCCTCGAGCTGGCGGGCACGGGCCAGCACCTCAAACGCCGACTCGGTCCCCAACCGCGACATCCGCTCCGCGAATCTCATCTCCGCCATCTCGTCATCTCCAGTTGAACGGGTCCATCGGGGCGTGCGGGGCCAGCCCGGTCGGCGCGCGCCGCTCGTCTTTCAGCATTCCCATGATCAGCGTCCCAGCACGGACTCGAGGTCATCCCGGAGCGCACCCAGCCGCTGCGAGCGCTCGACCGCGAACCGCCTGATCGCCTCGAGGATGTGGCCAGCATCGAGATGGGCTTCCTCGATGACCTCTTCGAGCGTCCCACCGGTCCGCCAGCGGTCGTCCCAGTCGGCGGACAGCGAGTACTCGCGCACCCGGGGTCCCCCAGCCCAATGGCGCATGAGGGCGAAGGCTCCGTTGGTGACCACCATGGCGTCCAATCGGTCGGCGGGGCCGACGACGCTCTCTCGGTAAGCCCGGTCCTGGGTCGCGAACAGCTGGGGGCTGATCGCCGCCACCACCTTGACATTGAGCTCCAGCCGGTCCAGGTCGGGCAGCACGCGGAGAAGGTTGTGGGTCGCCATCGTGCCCCGGACATAGACCGTGCCCGCCTTGGGCGGGCCGTCTCGGAAGGGACGGAGGACGTACGCTCCCCGCGCCGCCGCCAGGTGGGAGGGGATCCCCAGAGCGACCCGGTCCGGGATCTCGATGGCCGGCCGGGTCAGGTGCAGGACGACGATGGGCACCTGGGAGGAGAAGGCCGCGGCCAGGACGACCGGTACCTCGTTGTACTCCCACGGGTGGAGGTCGATGACCTGCCCTTCGGGGAAGAGCTGGGTGACGCCCGTCTCGAAGATGCCGAAGTGGGTGCGCGCGTCGGCCGCGGTTTCAGGACCGGAGTGCGCGGCGAGGATATGCAGCACACCCATGCGGAATTTGCTGTCCTGGTTTTGTTGACTCCAGACCCGCGCCGGAGTGTACATCAGCGGCGTGAACGCTCCGTAGGTGCCGCTCAAAGCCCAAACGCCGGCGAATTTTTCCGGATCGACGGAAGCGCTTTGACTCACCAGCCCGATGGCGGTGGAAACATTGCCCGCTTCCTGAATGGGCGCCTTCAAGCGCGTGCCCAGCGGATTGTCCGTGGGACTGTAGTGTCCCCACAAACTGCCATGCTCCACGTTGATGGACTCCGAAAGGTCGGCAGCCACGGTGAAGAATCGCCCGTCGGTGACGTAGTTCATCCACTTGAT
>DNAU01000328.1 GCA_003491925.1 Chloroflexota bacterium | reverse complement strand
TCAAGCAGGTCCCGTGAGGCCGGCAAGGGGATCGGGACCGGCTGCGCCGGTGCCACTCCGCGCTCGCCCGACGGGCAGCCGATGGAGGGCATCGCTGATGACGCTGGCCACCACGAGCCGGAGGCTGGAGCACGTCATCTCCAGCGAGCAGTTCGACCGGGAGTGCCTCGACGACATCTTTGCCCGCGCGGACGGCCTGGCCGGGCATCGCGACAACCGGCTGGCGGGCCGGATCATGGCCACCCTCTTCTACGAACCGTCCACCCGCACCCGGCTGAGCTTCGAGTCGGCGATGCTCCGGCTCGGCGGCTCGGTGGTGGGGACGGAGGCGGCCCGCGAGTTCTCGAGCGTCATCAAGGGCGAGACCCTGGAGGACACCATCCGCATGGTCTCGGCCTACGCCGACGTCATCGTCCTCCGCCACGATCAGAAGGGGGCCGCGGCGCGGGCGGCGGCGGTCGCCTCGGTCCCCGTCGTCAATGCCGGCGACGGTCCCGGCGAGCATCCGACCCAGGCCCTCCTCGACCTCTACACCATTCGCTGCGAGCGGGGGACCGCGGACGGGGTTCACATCGCCTTCTGCGGCGATCTCCGCTACGGGCGCACCGTCCACTCACTGGCTCAGCTGCTCAGCCTTCACCCCGGGGTGCGGATGACCTTCGTCGCTCCCGAGGTGGTCCAGGTGGGGGCTGACCTGCAGGCCCGGATGGCAGCCGCGGGCGTCCCCTTCCGGCTCACCGAGCGCCTGGACGACGTCATCGACTCGGTCGACGTCGTCTACCAGACCAGGGTCCAGAAGGAGCGCTTCACCGACCCCGCGGACTTCGAGGCGGCTCGCCGGGCGATCCGCATCGATGCCGCGGTCATGCGGGCCCTGCCCGAGCGGGCGATCGTCATGCACCCGCTGCCCCGGGTCGACGAGATCGCCACCGAGGTGGACGCGGACCCCCGTGCCGCCTACTTCCGGCAGGCGCGCAACGGCGTCGTGATTCGCATGGCCCTGCTGGACCTTCTGCTCGGATGACCCAGGTGCAGCGTGCCCCGCGCGCCGGCGAGCGGGGCTGGACACGGACCCGGGTGCTGGACTGGGCCGGGGTGGGAAGGGTGCTGACCCGGCTGGCCCACGAGATCGTCGAGGGTCACCCGAGAGACATGGAGCGGGTGGTGCTGGCGGGCATCCGCGAGGGTGGCGTCGGGGTGGCGCGCGGTCTCTGCGCTCACCTCCGAGAGATCTCCGCCTCCGAGGTCCGGCTGGTGGCCGTCGACGTCAGTGGCTTCCGGGACGATCGGCCCCGCCGGCCCGGCGTCGACGGCTTCTGGCAGGACCTGCCCGTGGCCGCGGGCCGCCGGCGGCCCGACCCCGCCCCCTCCCCCGAGGGGGCCGTCGTGATCCTGGTCGACGATGTGATCCAGACCGGCCGGACCATGCGAGCCGCCTTCGACGCCGTCGCCTCGCAGGGGAGACCGGCGGCGATCGAGATGGCGGTGCTGGTCGATCGAGGCGGCCGGGAGGTCCCGGTCCGGCCCACCTACGTCGGGAAGAACCTGCCCGTCTCCGGTTCGGAGTGGGTCGAGATCGAGCTGGGCGCGGGGGCGGATCCGGGCCACGACCCGGGCCCGGACAGCCGGGGGATCTTCCTGGTGCCCCGGCCATGAACTGCATCCTCCGCGGGGTTCGGGTCATCGACCCGCTCGCCCGCCGCGACGCCGAGGGTCAGGACGTCTGGCTCAGCGAGGGCCGGATCATCGCCATCTACAAGCACATGGGGGAGGGGAACCTGCCGGTGATCGACCTGACCCCCCCGGCCGGCCGCACCCCGGTCATCCTCTGTCCCGGTTTCATCGACCTCCACACCCACCTTCGCGAGCCCGGCGACGAGGGGGCCGAGACCCTTCACAGCGGCTCCCAGGCGGCGGCGGCAGGGGGCTTCACCCAGGTCCTGGCGATGGCCAACACCGTGCCCCCTATCGACACCCCGGAGCGGGTCAAGGAGGCGACCTTCCGCGCCGTCGCGGCCTCGGTCCAGGTGCTCACCGGCTGCGCCCTGACCAAGAGCCTGCAGGGAGAGGAACTGGTGGAGATGGAGGCATGCGCCGCGGCCGGCGCGGCCGCCTTCAGCGACGACGGCCGCAACGCCTTCTCGCCGCGACTGCTCAGCGAGGCGATCGGGTGCGCCGCCACGATCGGCCGCCCGGTCCTGATCCACCCCGAGGATGAGGAGACCCTGGCCCAGGTCAACAACGTGCAGGGGCCGGTGCAGCGCTGCCCGTTGCGACCGGTGGAGGCGGAGACCCGCGCGGTGGACTTCGCCCTGCGCGCCCTCGCCCACGCCGGGAAGGGCCATGTCCACCTCCAGCACGTCTCCGCGGCCGCCAGCGTGGAGATGCTCCGCCGGGCCAAGGAGGGAGGGGCCAACGTCACCGCGGAGGCCACCCCCCACCACCTGGGCATGTGGCTGCCCTTCGCCAACGAACCCCATCCCCCGGGGCTGCTCAAGGTCAACCCGCCGCTGCGCACCGACCGGGACCGGGAGGCGCTGGTTCAGGCGCTTCGCGACGGGGTGATCGACGCCGTGGCGACCGACCACGCCCCGCACCGGGTCGAGGAGAAGGCCCTGCCCTTCGACCGGGCCGCTCCCGGGATGATCGGCCTGGAGCTCGCCCTGGCGATCTGCATCACCCTCGGGGGCATGGGTGGCGACTGGATCCCAACGCTGGTCGACCGACTGACCATCGGCCCCTTCCGCGTCCTCGGGCCGTCCTCCGGGGTGCGGGAGCCGCGACTGCGCATCGGCGAGGCGGCGACCTGCGTCCTCTTCGATCCCGCGGCCGAATGGACCGTCGAGCCCGCCCACCTCCGCTCGGCATCCCAGAACACCCCTCTGCTCGGAGCCCGGCTCCAGGGGCGGGTGCTCATGACCCTGGTGGACGGCGCGCTCGTCCACCACGACCGGCAGCGCCTGCCCTGGCCCGCCCCCACGGGTGCGGAGACCGTGCGTGCTTAGGGGGCGGCTCGCCCTCGAATCCGGCGTGGTCCACGAAGGGTGGCTGTTCGGGGCCCCGCTCACTCCCGCCACCTCGGGCGAGGTCGTCTTCAACACCTGCATGACCGGTTACCAGGAGATCTGCACCGACCCCTCCTACGCCGGCCAGATGGTGGTCATGACCTACCCGCTGATCGGCAACTACGGGGTCCGGGACGACCACGCCGAGTCCGGCCGGATGCACTGCCGGGCGCTCATCGTCCGGGAGCTCTCGGAGCGGATCGGTCATGGTGCGGCGGATCGCTCGCTCGACGACGAGCTGCGCCGCCAGGGCGTCCCCGGGCTGCGCGGCGTCGACACCCGGGCGCTGACCCGCCACCTCCGTGACCGCGGCACCCTCCGCGGGGTGATCGCCCTCGCCACCGCGCTCACCCCGGAGGCGCAGGTCGAGCTGGCCCGGAGGGCTCCCTGGGTCAGCGATCGCGACCTGGTGGCCGAGGTCTCCCAGACCGAGCCCTGGATGAGCTGGAAGGAGGCGCTCTCCCCGGAGCTGGAGCGAGGGGTGCGCCAGAGCGGTGGGCTGGGCCGGTTCCCCGGAACCCGGATCGTGACCGTGGACCTGGGCCTCAAGCGCAACCAGCTCAGGGCGTTGACCAGTCGCGGCGCGGAGGTGGTCGCCGTCCGGCATGACGCCGACCTCGACTCGGTGATGCGCCACCGTCCCCAGGGGGTGGTGCTCAGCAATGGCCCGGGCGACCCATCCCGCCTGCCCGGCCAGGTCCGGCTGGCCCGTCAGCTCCTCGAGCTCGGCGTGCCCATCCTCGGCATCTGCCTCGGCCACCAGGTGCTCGGCCAGGCTGCCGGGGCCACCACCTCGCGCCTGGGCTTCGGCCACCACGGTGGCAACCATCCGGTGCGCGACGAGCTGAGCGGCGCGGTCTACGTGACCTCCCAGAACCACGAGTTCCAGGTCGACGCCCAGACCCTGCCCGCGGAGTCCGGCTGGTTCGTCAGCGAGCGCAACCTCAACGACGGCAGTGTCGAAGGGCTGCGCCACCGGAGTTTTCCGGTCATCTCTGTCCAATACCACCCGGAGGGTGCCCCCGGTCCCCAGGACCGTGCCCAGGTCTTCGACGAGTTCCTGACCCTCGCCACCGCGTGCGGCGACGGTGCCGCTCACCTGAGCGTCGATGGTGCGGGGGGATCGGAGGCGGGGGCGGGGGTGCCTGCGGAGCACGAGCGTGCAGAGGTGGACGGCGTGCACGCTGAGCACACCGCCGAAGGGGGGATGGGGGTGCGTGCGGAGCGGAGGCTTGGCGCAGGCGGCAGTCGCAATGCCGCCGAGCCAAGGGCGCCGATCGCCAGTCAGGGCGATCGGACGCCCGGGCCGGAGCGCAGCACCACCCCCGTCCCCCCGAGTGAGCTGGAGCGCAGCACCACTCCGCCCCCCTCTGGTGCGGCCGAGCGTCCGAAGTGCGTCCTCGTCATCGGCTCCGGCCCGGTGATCATCGGCCAGGCCGCCGAGTTCGACTACGCCGGCACCCAGGCCTGCAAGGCGCTCCGCGAAGAGGGCATCCGGGTGGTCCTGGTCAACAGCAACCCGGCCACGATCATGACCGACGACCAGTCGGCGGATGCCGTCTACATCGAGCCCCTCACCGTCCCGGTGGTGGAGCGGATCATCGCCGCCGAACGTCCCGATGGCCTGCTCGCCACCCTCGGGGGCCAGACCGGCCTCAACCTCGCGGTCGCCCTCGAGGATGCGGGCGTGCTCGAGCGGTACGGGGTCCGGCCCCTGGGGACCTCGCTGGAGGCCATCCGCACCGCCGAGGATCGCGAGCGGTTCAAGGAGCTGCTCCAGCGCATCGGCGAGCCCGCACCGGAGTCGCGGACCGTCGACTCGCTGGCCGGCGCCCGGAGGTTTCTCGCCGAGGCCGGGCTTCCCCTGGTGGTGCGCCCGGCCTTCACCCTGGGGGGGACCGGCGGAGGGCTGTGCTCCACCGAGGAGCAGTTCGTCGAGGTGGTGAGCAACGGGCTCGCGGTCTCCCCGATCGGCCAGGTGCTGGTGGAGCGCTCGCTGGCCGGCTGGCGAGAGATCGAGTACGAGGTGATGCGGGACGCGGCCGGGACCTGCATCACGATCTGCAACATGGAGAACCTCGATCCGATGGGCGTGCACACCGGTGACTCGATCGTGGTGGCGCCGGCGCAGACCCTCACCGACCGCGAGCACCAGCAGCTCCGCAGCGCGGCGCTGCGCATCATCAGCGCGCTCGGGATCGCCGGCGGCTGCAACGTGCAGTTCGCCCTGGCACCCGACGCGTCCGATTATCACGTCATCGAGGTGAACCCCCGGGTATCGCGGTCCTCCGCCCTGGCGAGCAAGGCGACCGGGTACCCGATCGCCAGGCTGGCAGCCAAGATCGCAGCCGGCCGGCGTCTCGACGAGATCCCCAACGCGGTCACGGGCAAGACCTGTGCCGCCTTCGAGCCCGCCCTCGACTACTG
>DNAU01000041.1:2337-3807 GCA_003491925.1 Chloroflexota bacterium | reverse complement strand
CCGTAGTAGATCGCGACCAGTATGCCGATGTCCGCGATCATGTTGGCGAAGGTGCTGTTGATGTTCGCGTTCAGGGTGGTGAGCAGGATGCCCAGACTGCACAGCAGGAAGGTGATGATGGTCCCCACCCAGGGCGTCTGCCAGCTCTTGTGGATCAGCCCGAATATCCCGGGGAAGACCCCGTCGCGGGCCATCGAGAAACTGAGCCGGCTCGAGGGCAGCAGGGTGGTCTGGGTGGTGGCCAGGCTCGAACTGAGGATCGCGATGGCCATCAGGAAGCTGATCGGCGCCGGTGCCAGCCGGGTGGCGAAGTACACCAGGGCGTTGGCTCCCTGGCCGGTGATCTGCGACTTGCCGAGCAGCGACTGCATGGCCGTGGCCGCGACCAGAAACAGCACCAGCAGGACGACCATGCTGATCATCCCGGCCTTTCCGGGGTTCTCGCGGTTGTCGCTGCCCTCCTCGTTGAGGTTGGCGGCGGTGTCCCAGCCCCAGAAGAAGAAGACGCCGAGCACGGCTCCGGCGGCCAGCCCGCTGAAGCCCTGCAACGAGAAGGGGTTGAACCACCATCCGGCCACCCCGATCGATCCTGCCGGGTGAGAGACCAGCACCTTGATGAAGGCGAGGATGGAGAAGAGGAGGACCACCAGGTACTCGATGCTGACCATCACCCACTGGGCATTGGCCGTGATCCGGATGCCCCGAGCCACCATCACGGTGACGAAGGCGAGCAGGGCGAAACCGGCCAGTGCGATCAGCGCGCTGTTGCCGGCGACTCCCGCGCTGATCCAGCCGAACTGCCCGGGTCCGAGGAGTGCGAGCAGCACCGAACCTGCGAAGAGAGGCGCGGAGATGCAGAAGATCACGTTGCACGCCAGCTGGACCCAGCCGGTGAACCAGCCGATGTGGGGGTTGACGGTCCGCGCGATCCAGCTGTAGGAGGCGCCGCAGTTGGGGTCCCGGCGGTTCAGATAGCTGTAGGCCATGGCGATGAAGAAGACCGGGAAGAAGCTCACCAGGATCGCCGCGGGGGCGGCGAGCCCGACTCCGGTGGCGGCCACCACCAGGAAGAGGGTGGTGCCCAGGCTGTAAGCGGGCGCCACGCTGGAGGTGGCGACGGCGGTGGTGTCGAGGAGGTTGAGCTCGCCCGACTTGAGGGTGCCCTCCGGCGATCGCACCATGCCGGGAGCGGGCAGGGTTATCTCCGCCATGGGGGCTCTCCTAGCCGGAGCATCACTACCGCGCAAGTGCTGAGTTGCAGAAACGGTAGTGGACCCGCCGGGGGGTGTCAAGCGTACGCCGGAGCTTGACCGTGCCCCCGGGCTCCACTACCCTTCCCCGTAACCTTGCCGGCGTTCGGTTGCCTTGGTGGCCGGGCGCCGTGCACCGCTGCGCCCGGCTGTGGAGCCAGCAGCTCGGCGCCCCGAGGGAGGCGATATGCTGGCATCCCCGTCCGCGCCGTCGGCGCCG
>DNAU01000041.1:2068-2277 GCA_003491925.1 Chloroflexota bacterium | reverse complement strand
CCGTCCGCGCCGTCGGCGCCCCGCGTTGGGGACCTGATCGCCCGGGAGGAGGCGTCCTTCCGCGCCCAACGCACCCGTTCGCTCGAGCTGTGGCGCACCGCCGCGGAGCACATCCCCGGCGGCGTCGCCAGCTCCTTTCAGGACAAGCCACCCCAGCCGGTGTTCATCGACCGAGGCCAGGGCAGCCGGGTGTGGGACGTGGACGGCAA
>DNAU01000041.1:0-1990 GCA_003491925.1 Chloroflexota bacterium | reverse complement strand
GACGTGGACGGCAACGAGTACGTCGACTTCCACAACGGCTTCGGGGTGATGCTGGTCGGGCATGCCCATCCCACCGTGGTCGCCGCGGTGCAGAGGCAGCTCTCGCGCGGCACCCATTTCGCCCAGCCCGTGGCCGAGGACGCGGTGGTCGCCGAGGAGCTCAGCCGTCGCTTCGGTCAGCCCCAGTGGCGATTCACCAACAGCGGCACCGAGTCCACCTTGGATGCGGTGCGGATCGCCCGCGGCTTCACCGGCCGGGATCGCATCGTCAAGATCGAAGCCTCATACCACGGCCACCACGACGCCGTGCTCGTCTCAGTGGAGCCCCCCGCCGCCCTGATGGGACCGGTGAAGGCACCGGTGTCGGTGCCGATGTGCGAGGGCATCCCGGATTCGACGGTGGAGCTCACCAGCGTGGTGCCCTTCAACGACCTGGAGGCCCTGGAGCGCGTCTTCGCGAGCCACCCCGACGTCGCCGCGGTCATCCTCGAGCCGGTGATGATGAACATCGGCATCGTCTTCCCCGATCCCGGCTACCTCGACGGGGTGCTGGAGCTGGCCCACCGCCAGGGGGCGCTGGTCATCTTCGACGAGGTGAAGACCGGGGTGACCATCGCTCCCGGCGGCGCCAGCCAGCGCTTCGGAGTGGTTCCCGACCTGGTCTGCCTGGCCAAGGCCATCGGCGGTGGTCTTCCCTGCGGCGCGGTCGGCGGGCGAGCCGACGTGATGCACACGATCAGCGACGGCCGGGTCGCCCAACTTGGGACGTTCAACGGCAATCCGCTGACCATGGCGGCCTCCCGAGCGACCCTGTGCGAGGTGCTCACCCCCTCCGCCTACGCCCATTTCGACGCCCTCGCCGAGGAGCTCGCGGGCGACCTCGGCGCCGTGATCGACAAGCACCGCCTCCCCTACCACGTGGTGACCGCCGCTTCCCGCGGGTGCATCACCTACCGGAGCGAGCCGGTGCGCAGCTACCGCGACTACCTGGAGATCGACGCTTCGATGGCCTACCTCTCCTGGCTCTACCAGTCCAACCGGGGGGTCCTGATGGCCCCGGGTGCTCGCCAGGCCATGTAGAGTGTCCGATGGGGCGCCAGATCCGCTGAAGCCTCGCGCGCGGGGGGCGTCGCGGGGGGCAGCCCGCCGGAAACCCAGCCCTCAGGTTCGAGCCCTACAGGGGCCATCACCCCGCCAGTGGCCGGAGGGGAGAGCGCATGGGAGCACGGAGCTCTCCCCGCACTGCGCCAGTCGCTGGAGATCCGGCGAGCCCCCGCTGTGGCGACCTTTCATGAGGCTGTGACAGGTCCGCGATGGCTGTGGCTCCAGGGCTGCACCACGCTCTGACGGTGGGGGTAGCAGCGACAAGCCAGCAACTGAGCGTCCTCACGCACCTCGGGCACAGCCTTCCCGGCGTCACCGGTCCCCAGAAGGCGGCCAGCGAGGTGGTGCGGACCCTGATCCGTCTGGGCGTCGCCGTCTCGGTCAGCTCCGTCGAGGCTGACCAGGCGATCGTGGTCGCGGCCCGCGCTCCACTCGGCACCCACCGCCTGCTCCCCCCGAGCACCCGCCTCATGGGGATCCGCATCCCGATCGATCGCGTCCCGTGGTTGAGCCGGCCGGTGCGATTGCGGCGGCCATACGTGGGCCCCGTGGGTGGCATCGAGAGCCTGCACAGCCTCGCGGAGGACCACGAGCCGGCGGACGTGCTCCCCGGGCTGGCCGCGCCAATCCATGTCGTGGGCGTCCCGGCCATGGTTCACGACCAGGTGGTCGCGGTCATCCACGCCTGGAGCACGGAATCGCTAGAGGGGCTGGTGCCCACCCTCGAGGCGGCGGCGGCCATGCTGGCGGCTGCCTCGGAGCCTGAGAGCAGGTCCGGCGCCCGGCTATTCGCCCAAGGTACGACCAGGCGGATCAGCCCCCTACTGCGCGCCGAGCTCTCTGCCCTGCTCGACGACGGGCCGATCGCGACCGCGCTCCAGCCCGT
>DNAU01000075.1:2576-3082 GCA_003491925.1 Chloroflexota bacterium | reverse complement strand
AGCCCGACCCCGCGATCGAGTGGGATCCCGAACGGATCGCGGCGGTCGCCGGCCTGCTCCAGGCGCTGCGGCTCCCGACGCCGACGGGCTGAGGGTAGGAGGGCAGGAGACACGCGGGACGAGCCCGGTGGGATGCTGTGGGCCATGGAGCAGCGGATCAGCCTGGTCACCCTCGGCGTCTCGGACCTCGCCCGTGCCCGAGCCTTCTACGAGGCGCTGGGCTGGCGCGGCGCCCAGCAGCCCGATGACGAGATCTGCTTCTTCCAGGCGGGGACGATGGTCTTTGGCCTCTGGACCGCGCTGGGCGGCCATGGTGCCCCCGGCTTCGAGCTCGCCCACAACGTCCGCACCCCGGCGGAGGTCGGGGCGCTGCTGGCGGCGGCCGAGCGAGCCGGGGCCACGATCGTGCGGCCGGCGGCGCCCGCCGACTGGGGCGGCACCTCGGGTGCCTTCGCCGACCCCGACGGCTACGTCTGGGAGGTCGCCCACAACCCCGGCTGGACGCT
>DNAU01000075.1:2148-2516 GCA_003491925.1 Chloroflexota bacterium | reverse complement strand
GCCCACAACCCCGGCTGGACGCTCACCGAGGACGGGGCCGTCCGCATCTGAGCGAGCCACGGGGCCCGCGGACGGCGCCGGCGCTCACCGCAGGGCGGCAACCGGACCGCTCAGCGGGCGGAACCGCCTCCGCGGCGCCGGGTCAGCACGAGGCTGGCCGCGAGCAGCAGGGCGGCCAGGCTCTCGGTGCCGTAGGCGGCGAGGATCTGGCCGCCGACGCCGAAGCCGCTCTCCCGGAAGCCGAAGAGGCCGGTGGTGCTGGCGACCGCCAGCCCGGCGATGGCCCCCAGCTCGACGGCGACACCGAGCGCGGCGAGCACCCGGAAGCGCGACCCGGCGAGCAGCAGGGCGAGCAGCCAGCTGCCCAC
>DNAU01000075.1:0-2064 GCA_003491925.1 Chloroflexota bacterium | reverse complement strand
ACGTTGTAGCCCGTGGCCCAGAGCTGGAAGTGGATCCCCCCGGCGGCCGCCACCCCCACCGCCCCGAGGAGACGGCAGGCCACCGCCAACCTCCCCGCTCCGGGCCGGGCGTGGCCCGTCGCGTACGCCGCCGCCCGCTCCGGGGCGGGCAGGTCCCGTGGGTCACCGCGCCCGATGAACCTCAGCACGACCTCACCCTCGCTGCCGATCGCCGGCCCTCGGGGCCCCCGCGGACCCCTTCGCCCTCCCACCACGCGGCGGAGAGGTCGCCGGTTCAGCCGACGGAGGGCGCGGACCGATGTCGGGGGTCAGGGACGGGGTTGAGCCAGGCCGTGACCGTACGCGTAGCGCACCGCCTGGGCGCGGTCGCGGACACCCGTCTTGCTGAAGAGGTTGTTGATGTGCGTCTTCACCGTGGTCTCGCTGACGTGGAGGCTGGCGGCGATGTCCTGGCTGCTGAGCCCGTCCGCGATGAGGCCGAGAACCTCCGCCTCGCACTGGGTGAGCCCGTCGGGGGGCGTCTCCACGAGCGGCGGCGCGGCGGCCGTGCTGGCCACGCGCAGGGTCTCCAGGAGCCGGCGCTGCACCGAGGGGTCCAGCAGCGCCTCGCCGGCATGGACGGTCCTGATCGCGTGGGCGATCTCCGCCGCTCCCGCGTCCTTGGTGAGGTAGCCGCGGGCGCCGGCCTCGAGGGCTCCGAAGACGGACGAGTCGTCAGCATAGGTGGTCAGCACGACCACCTTGACCTCCGGCTGCTCGGCGCTCAGCCGGCGGGTCGCCTCCACGCCGTCGCAGCGGGGCATGCGCAGGTCCATCAGCACGACGTCGGGGCGGCGCAGCGCCGCCAGCCGGACCGTCTCCTCCCCGTCGCGGGCGCTGGCGACCACCTCCACCCCCTCCATGGCGGCGAGCAGCGTGGCCAGTCCCTCGCGCACCACCGTCTGGTCGTCGGCGATCAGCACCCGGATCACGCCGGCACGCGGAAGGGTCACCTCGGCATCCACGGCCCGTTCACCCGCGCACCGCCGCGGCCTGCTCCGCCGGCACTCGCAGCCTGACCCGGAAGCCGCCCGCGACGGGTCCCGCCTCCAGGCTGCCGCCCAGGAGCTCGGCGCGCTCCCGGATGCCGGGTGAGCCGTACCCGCCCGACGACGCGGCTGCCTTGGGGCGCCCGCGATCCTCCACCACCAGCTCGGCGCTGCCCTCGCCCAGGTAGGCGAGGTGGAGGGCGACCTCGGAGGCGTCGGCGTGACGGCGCACGTTGGTGAGCGCCTCCTGGGCGGTCCGGAAGATGGCCAGGCCCGCCTCGGGGCCGAGGTGCACCGGCGCTCCCTCGACCTCCAGCCGGCAGGCGAGGCCACTGTCGGCTGCGAAGCTGCGGACCAGGTCGGAGAGCCTCGGGCCCGGGCAGGCTGTCGCCACGGAGCGCGCCAACCGCGCGCCGGACCTCCTGGAGCCCCTCCTGGGCGAGACGGTGGGCGCGGTCCAGCGATTGGAGGGCACGCGGCTCGTCGGCGTGCGTCTCCAGCATCAGCTTGGCCCCCTCCACCTGCACCGCCAGGGCCGAGAGGGTGTGGGCCAGCACGTCGTGGATCTCGCGTGCCAGGCGGGCTCGCTCCTCGGTGCGGGCGGCCTCGAGCTGGCCCTCGCGGGCCGCGCGGAGCTCCTCCAGGGCGGCGCGGGTCCTCGCCTGCTCACCCTGGAGCCGGCGGAACGCGTAGGAGACGGCGTAGGCGGCTGACATGGCGATGAGGTTGAGGAGGGTCCCCGCCAGCGCCTCCCCGGGGGAGTGGATGCGGTCCAGGGTGACGAAGCTCGCTATCAGGGCCACCGCGAGGGGAAGTCCCCACGCGCGGGGTAGTGGGCGAGGTAGATCAGGGTGAAGACGACGCCCATCACCGCGGCGACGCCCGCCTGACCGTAGTTGACGACCACCAGGGCGAGGGCGGAGCCGGCGATCAGCGCGAGCCAGAGCGGATGGGAGAGCACCGGCTGGGCCATCAAGCCGACCAGCATCAGGCCGGTCAGGACCAGCACCGCGACCGCGACATGCGGCTGCTCGAC
>DNAU01000199.1 GCA_003491925.1 Chloroflexota bacterium | reverse complement strand
GAATCCAAGCTTGAGACATGACAATGGCTGGGGAGGCTGGGGAGGCAGGATTCGAACCTGCGATTGGCTGATCCAGAGTCAGCTGCCTTACCACTTGGCCACTCCCCAGTGGCGCTCGCGAGTCTAACCGGAGCGCTGTCCGCCGCCGCGAGATGGCGCTCGAAAGCGTCCCCTCCCGTGAACGGACGGTGACGACGGCCATGGGGCACCCACCAGGTGGTGCGCGGCCACGCTCGGGTCGCACACGGTCGAATCCGACCTCTCCCGCGTGATGGAAGTTTGACGGCTTCGTGGTGCACTCGCCAACCACCTGCGGCTATGCCACCCTTCTCCCTGCTGCGCGCCAATGTGGTTGGCGTGGCTGGGACCGCTGGAGGATGGGGTGAGCACGAGCACGTCGGGCCAGGTCCCGGTGGGGGTGGCGTCCACCCAGGATCGCTGGGTGTCGGTGGGACGGTCGAGTGACCCGCATTCCCGGGCGGCGGGGCGGGAGGCGGCGAGGGAGGCGATGGCCCGCGGCGACGCCGCGCTGATCCTGGTCTTCTGCTCGACAGCGCACGACCTGACCGAGCTGGTGGGGGGCGTGCGGGAGGTGAGCGGCGCTCCTCTGATCGGCTCGACCACGGCGGGTGAGCTCACCAGCGCAGGTCCCTCCGATGGCGGGGTGGTGGTCATGGTCCTCGGCGGCCCCGGCTTCTCGGTCGCCACCGCGGCTGCCACCGGGATCAGGCCCCGGCTCCGGCAGGCGGGCGCGGAGGTCGCCACCTGCGTGAACGCCATCGCC
Organism: Chloroflexota bacterium; assembly: GCA_003491925.1. GTDB lineage: Bacteria > Chloroflexota > Dormibacteria > Aeolococcales > Aeolococcaceae > Changshengia. The sequence goes on along the minus strand of DNAU01000199.1, from coordinate 1,948 downwards.
GCCCGGCCCCACCGGGTGCTGCTCATGCTCACCGACGGCCTCGGGGGCGACCACCTGGAGATCCTGCGCGGCGCCTACAGCGTCGCCGGAGCGGCGATCCCGCTGGTGGGCGGCACGGCGGCCGACGACCTGAAGATGACCGGCACCCACCAGCTCCACGGCGGCGACGTCCTCGACGACTCGGTGGTCGCCGCCGCGCTCGGCTCGGACGCCCCCATGGGAATAGGGGCCCGCCACGCCTGGCGCCCCTTCGGTGAGCCGATGCTGGTGACCGCCAGCTCGGGCGATTGGATCCAGAGCCTCGACGACGAGCCGGCGCTCGACGTCTACCTCGGCCGGCTGGAGGCGCCCGTCGACTGCTACCGGGACCGGGCCGCCTTCACCCGCTTCGCGCTGACCCACCCGCTGGGGCTCAGCCGCCGCAGCGGCGAGCGGCTGCGCTGCGTCCTGAAGGTCGACTTCGAGAACCGGGCCATCTCGTGCAATGCCCAGGTCCCCAGCGGCGCGGTCACCTCCTTCATGGAGTGCTCGCCGGAGTCGGTGCTGGCCTCGACGGCAGAGGCTTGCACGGAGGCCATCCGCGGCCTCGACGGGCTCCAGCCGATCGGCCTGCTCGCCATCGAGTGCATCGGCCGGCGGATGGTCCTCGGCGATCGTGGGGCTGCCGTCGAGGTCGAGGGGATGCTGGAGACCGCGCCCGGAGCGCCCCTCGCCGGCTTCTACAGCTACGGCGAGATAGCACGGGTCCGGGGCGGCAGCGGCTTCCACAACCAGAGCCTTGTCGCGCTGGCGCTCTCCTGACTCCTGGCTCGATTGAATCGCATGGATCGGAGCGTGCCGGGCCGGAGGGGAGCCGCTGAGGTGCGCCCGAACTCGTGGGCCCCCCATCAGCTCGTCGAGTACGTCTCGGCCCTGGTCCACTCTCCCGACGAGGCGACCGCGATCCGGGTCGGCCTCGAGGAGGCGGCGGAGACCTTGGAGGCGGAGATCGCCCTCCTGGTCCGTGGCGATCAGGCCGCCCTGGCCGTCGGGCTGCCGGGCGCGGCCCCGCCCGAGCTGCTGGCGGTGGTCGGAAAGTCCCGCTCGCGGTCGGTGGAGCTGCCCGGTCTCGGGCGCTGCACCGCGGTCTCGGTGCCGCTCGCTCCCCGGACGGCTAGCCACCTGGTGCTGGCCCGGTTGGGCGACCAGCGCTTCCTGCCCGAGGAGATCAACCTGCTGCGCGGAATGGCCGCGGCGCTCCGCATGAGCCAGGAGACGCTGCGGCTGCTCGAGGCGGAGCGGGGAGCCCGCGCCCTGAGCGAACGCCGCGCCGCGGAGAACGCCTCTCTCGCCTCGTCGCTCCAGGAACGGCAGATGCTCCTCGAGAGGCTCTCACGGATCCAGCGCTCGATCTCGCATCGAGCCCCCCTGCCCGAGGTCCTCCACGCCATCACCGCGGGCGCCGCCGAGCTGCTGGGCGACAGCATCGCCTCGCTGCGCATCATCGATCCGGGAGACCCGCACTCCACGGTGCTGATGTCGTGGGTGGGCCTCACCGATGCCGTCCGGGCCGGGGTCCACCGCCTGCCGATCGGGGCGGGGCTCGTCGGCCAGGCGATCCAGCGCAATGAAGTCGTGGTCGCCGACGGCTGCGCCGGGACGGCGGAGGAGACGGAGTGGCTCGCGCAGCTCGGGCTGGCGGGCGCCATGGCGGCGCCGGTCCACGAGCAGGGCCGGCCGGTCGGCGAACTGATGGTGGGGTCGTTCAGCCCGGAACGCCGCTACCGGCCGGTGGAGCGCGAGGCGCTCGAGGCCTTCGCACAGCACGCCAGCCTCGCCCTCACCGACGCCCGCACCGTCGAGGCGATGGAGCTCGCCTACCAGGACGGGCTGACCGGGCTCCCCAGTCGCGCCCTCTTCGTCCAGCGTCTCGAGCACGCCGCGAGCCGCAACCGCCGCCACACCAACC
>DNAU01000367.1 GCA_003491925.1 Chloroflexota bacterium | reverse complement strand
TCGGCGTTCAGGTCGGGAACCTCGAGCAGGGCCTGGATGGTGCAGAAGACCACCAGGTCGCCAATGCTGATCCCGGCGGTGTCGGGGGACGCTTTGAGCCGCTGGCGTACCGCCAGCAGGGGGCCGGCGTTGGCCGAGCCGTGCAGCGTGTACTGGGCGGTCGAGCCGAGCGATGCACGCAGCCGCCGAGCGATGGTCCGGCGCACCAACGAGAGACCCTCCCCTGGGGCCGCTGCCTGGCGCCCTTCGCCAGCCATCCCGCCCCTCCCCGCCGCCGAGCCGGGGCCGGCTCCGACCCCAGTGGCCGCCGCGCGCCGTGTGGCCTGCAGGAGGGCGCGGAGGTCTGCCTCCAGGACCCTCCCGCCCGGACCGCTTCCCGCGACCACGTCCGGGTGGAAGCCGTGCTCGCGGCCGAAGCGTCGAGCCCGCGGGCTGAGCGGTCCGGAAGGGGCCGCGGCGCTCGACGTGCCCGGGGGTGGAGTGTCACCGGTCGTCGCCTTAGCGAACCGCGGCGCGGCGGCACCGGGCCCTCGGGGCAGCGGGGAGGCTGCCGAGGGGAGCGGCCCCGCGCCACCGGGCCCCGACCCGCCCGCCGCGGGCCGAAACTCCTCGACGCTCTCCCCGGCCGCCCCGATCACGCACACCGTGGTGAACACCGGGATCAGAGCGCCCGCCTCGAAGAACGTCTCCAGCAGCATCCCCGCTGCCGGCGAGGTCAGCTCGAAGCTGGTCTTGTCGGTCTCGATGTCGGCGAGGACCTCGCCCTCCTGGACCGGTTCGCCCCTCCGTTTCCGCCATCCGGCGAGCAGGCACTCCTCGACCGTGTTGCCCAGCTTCGGTAGCTCAACGGGCGTGGGCATTCACCTCACCCCATGCCCCGGCAGGGGGAGCGGGAAGATGTCGTGCCAGGCCGTCACAGCGGAGCCTCCTCGCCCCGCATGGTACGCCGCGATCATCGATTTGTCCAGATGATAGACGCTGTGCCCACTATATGGACTATGGCTGTCATGCCTCCGGAACCGGAGGTCCGGCCGCCCCACGAGAAGGGGCGCCACCGCGCTGTGCGGGCATCGGCTAGGGCTCGATGATGATCTTGATCGCCCCGCTCGCCGGGTCATTCAGGGTCGCCAGCGCCTGGCCGTAGTCGCTCAGGGGGAAGCGATGCGTGGTGACGTCCCGTACCCGCATCCGGCCCTGCTCGACGAGCGGCATGACGTGGCGCATCTCGCCAGCGGTGGCGCGGCAGCCGACCAGCTCCAGCTCGTCCAGGACCAAGCGCTGCATGGCGATCTCGACGCCCCTGGTCGGGATGCCGACGGCGGCGCAGCGGCCGCCCTTGCGGAGTATCCCCAGCGCAAGCTGGACGGTGGCGGGGACGCCGGCACACTCCAGCACCACATCGACACCAAGCCCGTCGGTGGCGGCCCTGACCTCGGCGACCGGATCGGGACCACCACTGTCCACGGTTTCGAAACCGAGCGCAGCGGCCTTGGCGAGCCGGACCTCGTTGTTCTCGAGGACGATGACCCGGCTGGCGCCCCGGACCCGCGCCGCGTCTCCGGCGAGCAGCCCGATCGCGCCCGCCCCGGTGATCGCCACCCGGTCACCCGGGCGCACACCGCCCCGGTTGGCGACATGCAGGGCGATCGAGGCCGGGTCGACGACCGCGCCCTCGGCATAGGAGAGGCCGTCGGGGAGGTGGAAGACCGCCTTGACCCCGTGCACGACGTAGGTCGCGTCCGCCCCCTGAACGTTGTGCCCGTACTGTTTGTGGAGACCCTCGACGCCGTAGTTCTCGCAGAGGTTGTAGTGCCCCTCGACGCACTTCTGGCAGACGCCGCAGGCGTCGTGCGAGGTGCCGGCCACCCGGTCCCCGATCTTCCAGCCATAAGCCCCGGCCCCGGGTCCCAGAGCGACGATGTCACCGGCCCACTCGTGGCCGGGGATGAAGGGGAAGGCGGGCGGCCAGAAGCCCGGGTAGTCACCCCGGACCAGGTGGGCGTCGGTCCCGCAGATCGAGACCGCCCGCACCCGGGCGAGGACCTGGTCGGGCCCCGGCTCCGGCACCGGCACCTCTCGGATCTCGAAACGGTTGGGCTCGAGCACGACGAGCGCCTGCATGGTGGCGGGAACGTCGGGCCGCACCGAGGTCCGAGCTGCGTCGGCGGGAAGAGAGGACACCATCAACCTCCTTGGGAATCAGATCGGCTGGCAACAGAAGAAGTGGCACGACGACGGTCGGCACCGGCTCCGACCCATCACACGACCGCGAGCGGGTCCACCATGGAGCCGGTGGCGCCCCGGATCTTGACCGGCAGAGCGACGAAGAGGAACTCGTAGACGCGGTCCCGGGCGAGCGCCTCCAGGTCGAGGCTCTCCATGATGTAGACACCGTTCTCGATGAGCAGAAGGGTGTGCACGGGCTGCGGGTTGGCGGGGGTCCCCAGGACCGGCGCCGGCTGGACCTCGTAGGTCTCGGTGTCGGTGCCGGTCGCCACCACTCCGTGGTCGAGGAGCCAGCGAGCGACCGAGATGTCCGGCCCCGGGGTCTTGTGGGCCGCCATCTTCTCGGCGTCCGGCCAGAGCCCCATGTAACCGGTTCGGATCAGGACGACGTCCCCGGGCTGGACGGTCACCCCCTCGGTCGCGCAGATCGCCTCCACCTCGGCGGCGTCGATCACCGAGCCCTTGGGCAGGCAGTCGACACCGCGCAGACGGGGGGCGTCGATGAGCACGCCCCGCGTGAAGAAGGGCGGCAGCTTCGAGGCGTCGCCATAGGCCGGCCCGGCGTCGGTCAGATGGGCGTCCGCACTGCCGCCCCCGTACCAGTGGGAATCGTCGCCGACGGTCATGTGGGCGAGCGCGTCGATGTGGGCGCCGGAGTGCGACGTGGCCATCACGTACTCGGCCATGTAGCCGAGCCCGGCGTCGTTGATCGGGCCCCAGGGCTGGGCGTGGGTGACCCGGATGCCCCGAGGGGTCCGGAAATTGAGGACCTGGAAGGGCGGATGACCGGGAAAGAGCGGCATCCCCGGGTAGCGGGTGGCCGCCAGCGAGTAGGCGCGCCCCTCCCGCACCAGGCGGGCCGCCTCGACGAGACGCTCCCGGGGCAGTCGGCCGATCGGACCGACCTCCGGGTCCACGGGACCAGATTCCAGCGGGATGGTCATTCTCGAGCCCTCCTCTCGGCTGCGGCGGTGGCCGGTGGCCGTTCTGACATCGCCCTCCAGACCCGCTCCGGGGTGAGGGGCAGGTCGCGAATCACAGCTCCCGTCGCATCGCGGATGGCGGCCACCACCGCCGGAGCGACTGGGTCGACGCTCCGGATACGGGCATCGGTGCAGGAGAGGGTGGCCAGCTTATGCCTCGAGGACGCGGGGGCGCCCATTGACCGTGAGCTCGATGTGGACCGCTCCGCCCGGCGGGGTCACGGAAGCGCCTCGCTCGGCGGCTTCTCGGCGCCGTGCTCGACACCCCCTCCGCTGCTCATCTGCGAGGGAGTTCCCGCCGATGCGGCCTCGAGCCTTTGCAGGAGCGCACGCCTCGGCGGGCTGAAGATATCCATCTCGCGGCACGCCGTCTCGTGCGTGCGCATCCCGTGGGGTACCCAGGCGGGGATGATCGCGAGCTCGCCGTCGTGGAGGGTGCGGACGTCGCCATCGAGGTCCACCTCAAGGTCACCTTCCACAACGATGGCGATCTGCTCTTCTTCGTGGACGTGCATTGGAGCTTCCGTGTGCGGCGCGAACGACACGAAGTTCACCATCATGCGCTCGCTGACCACCGGCCTGATGCCAAGGCCGGGAAGAACTTCGACAGAATCCATAGCCGCGCCATCGACGTATCGGCCGGCCTCGGTCGGCGCAGCGGCTGCGCGCATGGTGAAGTAATCGTCCGTCTCCATCATCTGTGCTCCAGTAATCTGCGGAACAGTCCGCCAGCCAGGAACAACATTGCCGCATCAACATCATGGGCGCTCATCTCTTGTAACGGCGCGCTGTCTTCTCAGGCTGCGACCGGTCCAGAAGCGCCCTCCAGACCCGCTCCGGAGTGAGGGGCAGGTCGCGAATCACAGCTCCCGTCGCATCGCGGA
>DNAU01000034.1 GCA_003491925.1 Chloroflexota bacterium | reverse complement strand
GACGGCACCTTCCGCTTCGACCCCCGCGCCAAGCTCCCGCCCGAGGAGACGATCAAGTCGTCCCCCGCGGAGCTGATCGCCGAGGCGGAGCGGCGCACGCCGGAGGCTCCCCCCGCCGGTGCAGCGGACCAGGCCGGCTGGACGGGCACCGCCTATGAGGAGGCCGAGGACTACGGGGTAGCCACCTACAGCGAGCCCGGCGGCGGATACCCGGAGCCCGCCTGGACCTCGGCGGTCCCCAACTTCGGCGCGGAGCAGCAGGCCGCCGGCTACTCGCCGTGGAATGCTCCCGCTCCCACCCTCACCCCGGAACCCGCCCCGGCGCCCGCGGCCCCGGCCCCGGCTCCGACCCCGAGCGCCCCGGCCCCCGCTCCCGCGGCGGCGCATTACCAGCCCGCCGAACCGCAGCCGATCCCGGCGCCCGCTCCCGCACCGGCCCCGCAGTACCGGCAGGAGCCTTCGGCCCCGGTCAGGAGCGTGCCCCGCCCCGAGCCTCCCCCGGCTGCGGAGCCGGCGCCTGAGCCGGCGGCGGTCATGGGTGCTCCGGCGGTCGAGCCGCTCGAGATCATGTATCCCCTCCCTTCGGGCCGGGCCCAGTACGAGGGGCTGAAGAGCGCCTTCGTCGACTTCCCCAAGCTCATCCGCACCCTGCGCGGGGACCAGCACACGGGCTACGTGCGGCTCACCGCCCCCGACTTCTCGGCGCTGCTCCTCTTTCATCAGGGCCACCTCCTCGACGCGCGGTCCAGTGCCCCCGGGTCCCGATCCGGTGAGGGCGCCTTCCAGGCGATCCGCCGCAGCATGGACGCGGGGGCTGGGATGCTGGACGTCATCGACCTCGCGAGCGAGATCGTGGAGGGGATCGGCATCCTGCTGACCGCCCCCCTCCTCTATACCGGCCTCCTGGGGCGGTTCGTGAACTTCGACGCACTGCTCGCCTACCTGACCGAGGAGGCTGTGGACGGAGCCGTGCTGGTGGTGGGGAGCTCGGACGTCGGGATCATCATGCTCAGCCAGGGCCACGTGCTCGGCTCCTATACGCAGACCAACCCCGCACTCAGCACGGCAACCACCGGGGTGGCCAAGATCGCGACCGACAAGGCGGCCCGGATCGAGGTGAAGAGCGGCACCGGTGCCATGGCGGCGATCGACGTGGAGAGCGCCCTCTCCCGCGCCTATTGAGCCCTCGCCGCCGCCCCTTCCGGCTCCGGGTCATCCCCCTCGGCATCGCCTTCCTGGCACCCTCGGTGCTGGTCACCGGGTGCTTCAGCGCTCCGCCTCAGATCGTGCAGCTCAACCCGCTCGCGGGCTCCACCCAGCTCGATGCGAACGCCACGGTCGAGGTCGTCTTCGATCAGCCCGTCACCCATCGGAGCGTGGCCACCCGTCTCACCGTGGTGGAGTCGAAGAACTCGCGGGTCGGGCTACCCGGATGCAACCTGGAGGCGGCCTTCACCGCCCGGCCCGGCGCGCCCTGCTGGATCACCTGGCTGACCGGCGAGTCGGGTTTCGTGCTGCATCATCCCGGCGCCCTCTTCGCCCCGAACACCGAGTACACCTTCAGGCTTGGCGCCGGCGTCACCTCGGTCAACGGCAACGTCAACTCCCTCGACCACGTCTGGAACCTGACCAGCGCCGCAGCCCCGGTGCTCACCTCGGCGACCCCCGGCGACGGTGCCAGCGTGGCTCGCGACACCCCGCTGCTGCTCTCGTTCTCGCGGGCGATGTCCGCCTCCGCGCTGGCCGCCGCCGTCTCGCTCAGCCCGGAGGCGACCGGCCTCGAGGTGGTCCGCAACCCGCTCGACCTCGGCCAGTTCGAGGTCATTCCGGAGCGCCCGCTGGCCCCCGGCACCCCGTACACCCTCACGGTCAGCCGCCGGGCCACCGACGCCTTCGGGCAACCGATCTCATCCCCGATCACCGTCCACTTCCGGACCACCGCGCTGCTGGCAGAGGGGCACCTCCTGGTCCTGGCCGGGCCCAGCCTGGGAGCCGCCACCACGGTGATGCTCGCGCAGCTCACCGCGCCCGCCACCGGACTTCCCATCCCCGCCCAGGTCCTCGACTCCGTGCCCGTCTGCTCCGACCCGGACGACTGCGGTGATGTGGGGCCCGGGCAGCCGACCGCCGTCATCGACAGCGCGAGCCTCGCCCCGGGCGGGCAATGGCTGGCCATCGTCCAGACCGACGTGACCCATCTCAACCAGCCGCCGGTGCTGCGGATCATCGACGTCCAGAACGGGCTCGACCAGCTGGACCTCACCGGCGCCACCTCGCCGGCCTGGTCGCCGGACGGCGCGACCCTCGCCTTCGTCGCCTCCAACTCGACGGTGGAGCTCTACGACCCCACCTCCGGCACCCTCTCCGAGCTCCCCGCGGGCTCGTCGCCGAGCGCCCCACCGGTCTGGACGGCGGATGGCGAGGCGCTCGCCATCCCGGTGGCGGCGACCACCACCAGCCCCGCCCACGTCGACCTGGCGAACCCGTCGATCGGCGCCCGGTACCCGCTGCCGGGGGTGGTCGGGACCGCCGACCACCTGGTGGCGGCTCCGCAGGGGGAGGAGCTGGCCATCCAGGTGACCTCGCCGTCCAGCCCGATTCCCGCCACCTGGGTGGTCGACCCCGCCGGCAGCCGCCCCGCCTCCCGAGTCGGAACCCAGATCACCCCGGTGGGGTTCACCGACAGTGCCACCCTGGTGGTCGCCCTCAACGCCCCGCCAGGCTCACCGCAGCTCGGCGCGCTCGACATCGCGACCGGGATGCTCTCGCCCATCGGCGCCGGGCTCGGCGACCCCGATCCCGACAGTGCCAGCGTGGCGCCGAGCGGCCGCCAGATCGCCTACATCACCACCCTGGCGCCCGGCGCCGAGGAGGCCGTGATCGCCAACGCGGACGGTTCGGGGCCGCTTCCGCTCACCGGGCTGCCCGCGGGACTCGAGGCTCTCGCCGTCTCCTTCGGGGGCTGAACGCGCCCCCGGCGACTTTCCGACCGTCGGCTTCGCTAGTCTCAGGAGCCGTGTCCCGCCCACTCCTCTTCCTGATCGCCGATACCGGTGGCGGGCACCGGGCCGCGGCGACCGCGGTCAGCCACCACCTCGGGGTCGCCCACCCCGGTGAGTTCACGGTGGAGATCGTCGACCCGTTCGCCACGGCGTCGCCCCGCCTGCTGGGACGCACCGCCTCGCTGTACGGCCCCCTCATCCAGCACGCCCCCTGGGTGTGGGGCGGGCTCTTCCACGCCACCAACTCCCGGGCCATGGTGCGGGTCTCGGAGCTCGTGCTGCACAGCGTGGACCCCGCCATCGCACGGCTGATGACCTCCCTGGAGCCGGCGGCCGTCGTCTCCTTCCACCCTCTCCTGAATCGTGCCGCGGTGCGCGCGCGCCGTCGTCTCGGCCTCCGGGTCCCGATCGTCACCGCCGTCACCGACCTGGTCGACGTCCACACCTTCTGGGCCTCTCCGGACGTCGACCTGGTGATCGTCCCCTCCCCGGGCGGGCTGGATCGCTGCCGCCGCAACCGGGTGCCGGCCGACCGTCTGGTCCAAGTGGGCCTGCCGGTCGACGCCGGCTTCACCGGCCATGACTCGGACCCGGATGCCCGCCGACTCCAGCGGCTCCAGCTCGGGCTCGACCCCGATCGGTTCACCGTGCTGGTCTGCAGCGGCGCGGACGGCTCCGGCGACATCGAGCGCCGGGCGCGGGTGCTCGCCGGCAGCGGGCTGGACATCTCCCTGGTGGTGATCTGCGGGCGCAACCGCCGCGCCGAGGCGGCCCTCGCCGGCCTCCGTGACCGGCGGGACCGTCCGGTCGTCGTGCAGGGATTCGTGACCAACATGGCCCAGTGGATGACGGCGGCGGACATCGTGGTCACCAAAGCGGGTCCCGGGACGATCGCAGAGGCGCTCTGCGCCGGGCTCCCCCTGCTCATCACCTGGTTCCTGCCCGGTCAGGAGCGGGGCAACATGGAGTGGCTCATCGACACCGGGGCCGGCCGCTACGTGCCCGGGGACGCCGAGCTGGTGGACGAGGTTGCCGAGCTGGCGGTGCCGGGATCCCCCTCGCTGCTCTCGATGCAGGCCGCGGTGGCACAGCTGGCCCGCCCCGAGGCCGCCGCCGAGGTCGCCGAGCTCATCCGCTCGGTGGCCCTGAAACGCTCGTGAGCCCCCCGGAGGAGGCCCTTCCATCGCCCGAGGAGGGCCTGGCCAGCCTCCGGCTCTTCAACTTCCGGAACTACGCCGAGCTGAGCCTCCGGTTGGGGCCAGGGCTCAACGTCTTCGTCGGCGAGAACGCGCAGGGGAAGACCAACCTGCTGGAGGCCGTGGCCACGCTCCTGCTCACCCGTTCACCTCGGACGACCACCGCGGGCGAGCTGCTCCGTTGGGGGGCCGACGAGGCGGCGGTGGACGCGGTGCTGGTCCGGGGGACGCTGTCCGAGAGCCTCGCCCTCCGCCTCCGCCGGGTCCGCGAGCCCGGCGCCGGTCCCGCGGATCCCGCCGAGTCCCCGCCGCGGATCGCGCGGACGACGTCGAGTGACGGCCATCCGATCGCCCCCCGTGACCTCCTCGGCCGCTGGCCGGTGGTGCTCTTCTGGCCCGACGACCTGCAGCTGGTGAAGGCCGGCCCGGAGGCACGGCGCCGGCTTCTCGACGTCCTGCTCGCCCAGCTCGACCGGGGCGCGGCGGACGAGCTGGTCCGCTACCGGCGCGTCCTCGAGCAGCGCAACTCGCTGCTGCGCCGCCTCCACCTCGAGGGCGGTGATGCGCCCGACCATCTCCGCACCTTCGACGACGCGCTGGTCCTGCACGGCGCCGGAGTTCGGGTGGCGCGAACCGGTCTGGTGAGGACGCTGGGCCCCCTGGCAGCCGCCGCGATGGCAGAGATCAGCGACGCGACGGACGCGCTCGAGATGCGCTACGTCCCCCACGGTGCCACCGCCACCGACAACCGCGAGGAGGCCATGGCCGCCCTGCGGCGCACGCTCGCCCGCGCTCACGCTGAGGAGCTGGCACGCGGCACCACCGTGGTCGGTCCCCACCGCGACGACATGGAGTACGTCCTTAACGACCGCGCCGCACGCTCGACTGGCTCCCAGGGCCAGCAGCGGACCGCGGTCCTTGCCACCAAGATCGCCGAGGTCCGCCTGGTCGGACGGGTCTCCGGCCGGATGCCTCTGCTGCTTCTCGACGACGTGCTCAGCGAGCTCGACCCGGCCCGGCGGGAGCGGCTGCTCGGCGCGCTCGCGACCGGAGCCGGCGCGCCCCAGACCATGGTGACCTGCAGTGAGGAGGGGCTCTTCGGCGAGCGGCGCTCGCAGCACTTCGTGGTCCGCCAGGGCACGGTGCTGGCACGATGACCGGCGGCGGCGATCAGCCCCCGCGCCCGGAGCGCGAACCCGGACCTCTCCACATCGCGGACGTGCTCGGCACCGCCCTGCGCCACCTCGGCGTCCAGCGTGAGGTGCGCGAGGTCCAGCTCAAAGAGGCGTTCGCCGAGGTGGTCGGGCCCGCTCTGGCGCCGCTCTGCGAGGCTCTCTCGCTCCAGCGCGGCACCCTGCTCGTGGCCACCCGCAACGGCGCCCTCGCCCAGCAGCTTCAGCTCGAGATGCCCACCATCGTCAGAGCTCTCAACGGCCGCCTCGGTGCGGACGCGGTCAAGCGCCTGCGCTTCACCGCGATGAGCTGAGGGCTAGGGCCGGTGCCCTACGGCACCCGCACCGGCATGATGACGCAGAGATAGTCCTCGTGGCCCTGGGCCCGCACCACCGCCGGCTGGAGTGGTCCATTGAGGGCCAGCTCGACGTCGTCGCCGTCGATCGCCTGGAGGGCGTCGAGCAGGTAGCGGGCGTTGAAGGCGACCTGGACCTCCTCCCCCTCCACCCTGGCCGGCAGCGGCGCGTCGTGATCCCCAATCTCGGCAGCCTGCGCGATCAGCTCCAGCTCGCCCTTCCCGGCTCGTAGCCTCACCGGGTTTGAGGCATCTCTGGCAAGAACTGCCGCGGTCTTGGCGCTCTTGAGGAGCAGCGCGGTGGGCAGTACCACCGTGGTGGTGGAGTGGGCCGGGATCACCTGCGCGTAGTTGGGATAGTTCCCCTCGATCAGTCGCGACGAGATCTCCATGTCACGAAGCGTGAAGAACACCTGGTTGCGGGCGTCGCTGAAGGCGACTCCCACCGTGGGCCGGGACGGATTGATGGCGCGGGCGAGCTCGGCGAGGTGGCGGGCAGGCACGATCACCGTCCCGTTCACGGCGCCCTCGATGGTCACCTGGGCGTCCAGCGTCTTGACCGCGAGCCGGTGACGATCGGTGGCGACCAAGGTGAGGCGCGACCCCTCGACGTGGAGCAGGACCCCGGTGAGGACGGGGGTCTGCTCATCCCCGGACGCCGCCACGGCGGTCTGGGTGATCGCCTGCTGCAGAGCGGCCGCATCCACCTCGAATGCCGGAGCCGTCTCCCGAGCGGGAAGAGGGGGGAACTCGACGGCGTCGATCCCATGCAGATTCGTCCGCTGCACGCCCGAGCTGATCCGGAGCATCTGGGTCCGCTCCTCCACCTCCATGGTGCAGGTAATCTCGTCCAGCGAGGCCACGTACTCGGCGAGGAGCCGGGCCGGCACCGTCACCCTCCCCTCCTCGTGCACCGTGGCGGCGACCAGCGCGCTGATGGTGAGGTCGAGGTTGGTGGCGGTCACCCGGAGCCCCTCGACCTCGGTTTCGAGGAGGACGTTGCTGAGCACGGGCAGGGTGGAGCGGGGCGAGACGGCTCTCGACACCAGGCTCAACGAGGCGCTGAGCGCCGAGGGGGAGACCGTGCACCTCATGGCGGAGCGTGTGCCGATACCAGTGGGCCAGTTGTTCACCGGAGGGGACTCCTTGGGTGGTGACAGTGTAGAGATAAGAGGTGATTAATAGGGGTGGGCAAGCAGGGGATAACCCTGGTTTTCGAATACAGAGGGTTGGGGAAAACCGGCGGAGGGCTGGGGAAGCGCCTGCCTTGGGCTCGGGGGTTTCGCCCAGGTGGGGGCGGGACCGCGGGTTTGCCACAGTCCTGGGCGGTGATCTCCACAGGGGTTGGCACCGGTCCGGGAGGCCTTCCTCTGGAGGCTGCTCTGAGCTCCTCGCCGGCGGCTGGAGATGGATGCCGGGGAGAGGGTGTCAGCCATGGGCATGGAGGCGCTGACGGAGCAGGCGGATGTCGCTCTGGAGGCGGGTGTCCTCGCGGAGCAGCTCGGTGATCTTGTCGATGGCGTGGAGGGCGGTGGTGTGATCCCGGCCGCTGAAGGCGTCGCCGATCACCGGCAGGGAGGAGTCGGTCTCCTCCCGGATGAGGTACATGGAGACCTGGCGGGGGAAGACGATGTGTTTGTCCCGGCGCTTGCCCTTCATCTCCTCGACGCCGATGCCGTAGTACTCGGCGACGGTTTCCTGGATGAAGGGGATGCTGATCGGCTGGACGTCGGCCACCGGGATGATGTCGCTGAGGATGCGCTGGGCCATCTCGAGGGTGATGGCGTGGCCATTGATCGAGGCGTGGGCGAGGACGCGGATGAGAGCCCCCTCCAGCTCCCGGATGTTCCTCTGGATGCGGTGGGCGATGAAGCTGCAGACCTCGTCCGGGACGAGGCGGCTGTGGGGACCGAGCTTGGTCTTGAGGATGGCCATCCGGGTCTCCACGTCGGGTGGCTGGATGTCCGCCATCAGCCCACCCTCGAAGCGGCTGCGCAACCGGTCCTCGAGGGTGGGGATGTCTTTGGGAGGGCGGTCGCTACTGACCACGATCTGCTTCTGGATCTCGTGGAGGGCGTTGAAGGTATGGAAGAACTCCTCCTGGGTCCGGTCCTTGCCGGCCAGGAACTGGATGTCGTCGATGAGGAGGACGTCGACGGTCCGATACCGATGTCGGAAGTCGTTGGTCTTGTTCTCCTGGATCGCAGAGATCATCTCGTTCGTGAATTTCTCGGAGGTGATGTAGGCGACCTTCGGGGACCGGCGGTGGCCCTCGCGGACCGCGTGGCCGATGGCGTGCATGAGATGGGTCTTCCCCAGGCCGACACCGCCGTACAGGAAGAGCGGGTTGTAGGCCTTGCCGGGAGCGTCGGCGACCGCCCGGCACGCGGCGTGGGCGAAGCGCGAGGAATTGCCGACGACGAAGCTCGAGAAGGTGAAGTTCGGGTTGAGCCGGGACTCACCGGCAGGGGCGAGGTCGGTCTCCGGGGCCAGGTCGGAGTCGCTGAGTGGCGCCGGCTCGTCGCGCGGGGGGCTGGCCATGGGGTCGACGGTGATCTCCACCTGGCACTCATGACCGAGAAGGCCGGACAGGACCTCCTGGATTACCGAGACGAAGCGCTCGGAGACCCAGTCGCGGGCCAGCCGGGTCGGGACCCCGATCAGGAACCGCTGGCCGTCGCTGTCGACGAGGGTGGCGGTGGCCAGCCACGTCTCGTAGCTGGGCCGCGCCAGCTGGAAGCGGAGCTCCTCCTGCGCGGAGCTCCAGACCTGCTGGGCCGAGGCGCGGTCGGTGTCCGTCGGGACGATGCCGTCATCGGCCCCGACCGTCAAAACCACACCTCGCGTCGCCCATGCGCCGAAGCCACAAACCGACCTCCGCCTTCCCGTCGCCACTTGTCCACAGGATGTGAACAGGAGTGGATAAACTTCGACGCCACTTCCGGACGGGCCTGTCAACGTTAGCTGGGGCGACTGCGGGAACTAGTCCCGCCGGAGCATCCGTCAGTCTAGCAATGGCGGGGGCGCTCGACAACCGGCGGGCGAGCCGGTCGGGAAGCGGGACCCTCTGGCCCAGCCGGCAGGCCGCGAGGCGTCAGCGAGGCGGCCGCCGGGGAGCCGGAGCGCCCGCCGGCCGGCGTCGCCGCCCGGATGGGCGACCGGGATGGGTGGGTGGAACGAATATACTGGCGTGACCACGCCGTCCGGGCGCGGCGCTCCGTGGCGTCCCCGGGCGCGATTTGCGAACGTCTCACGGCAGGAGAGCTCCGATAAAGCGAACGTATCAACCCAAGAAGGCGTACCGCCGCAAGACTCACGGGTTCCGTGCCCGGATGTCGACGCCGGGCGGTCGGAACGTGCTCAAGGCGCGCCGCCTCAAGGGACGGAAGCGCCTCACGCCGACCGGCCCGCGCTGACGGGCGGCAGCAGCCTTGCTGGGCGTGGGCGCTTCGCCTCGGTGCGCTCCTGGCGGTGCGCCGGACGAGCCGGCCAGGTGCGTGTCCAGGCCGCGCCCAACGGTCGGGAGGAGGCCCGCGTCGGCCTCTCCGTCCCCGGGCTTCCCGGTGCCGTCGAGCGCAACCGGGCCCGCCGCCGGCTGCGTGAGGCGGCTCGGGGGCTCGACGCCCACCATGGCTTCGACCTGGTCGTGAGCACCGACGCCAGCGCCCTGACCGTCCCGTTCGCGCTGCTGCGCGGGCAGGTCGAGACCGCGGCGGTGGCCGCCGTCGGGCTCGCCCGGGCGGCCTCCGGCCCGGTCCCGCCGGCGCCGAGCAGTCGCCACGGCAACCGCCGGAAGGAGGCGCGACCCGGCCGGCCGGCCGGCGCGAAGGCCGGGCAGCCGTGACCCGCGTCAGCATCTGGTTCATCCGGGTCTACCAGGTCACTCTCGGCCCCATCTTCGGGATGATGAGCAGCTGCCGCTACCAGCCCACCTGCTCGCGGTACACGGTGGAGGCCATCCAGCGCTTCGGTGCGCGCCGGGGCTGGTGGCTTGGGATCCGGCGGATCGCCCGCTGCCACCCGTACTACCCCGGCGGGCCGGATCCGGTCCCGGAGAGGTACGTGACCTGGCGCGAGGCCCGTCGGCGGCGCCGTGAGGCTCGCCTCGCCCACCGGAGCTCAGTGTGATCGCGGCGCACCTGCTGGCCAGCGCGCCGCACGCGGTCGGTGCGGTGGACCTGAACCCGATCGACTACATCGCCTTCCTGATCAGCGTCCTCCGCTACCCGATCGGGTGGCTCATCGAGACGCTGAGCAAGGCGTTCGCCAGCTTCGGGCCTCTCGCGGCGATTGGGCCCTTCGGCCTCGCGGTGGTGGTGACCACCCTCGTGATCCGTGCCCTCCTCTTCCCGATCATGGGCTGGAACCTGCGCACCCAGCGGCGGATCCAGCGCGAGCAGCGGCAGGTGGCGCCCCAGCTCAACGACATCCGCAAGCGATACAAGGGTCAGACCAGGAAGATCTCCGAGGAGTCCCAGAAGGTATACGCCGAGCACGGGATCAGCCCGTTCAGCTCGATGTCCGGCTGCGTGCCGCTGCTGGTGCAGCTCCCGGTCCTCTACGGCCTCTACTGGGGCATCCGGGACGTGATCGGCATGGACAGCACGGGGACATCGAGGGTCACCTTCGACGCGCTCCCCAAGAGCTTCAACTTCGGCTTCCTCTGGATCCACAACGTGGCCCAGACGATCGGGCAGGCCATCGGCAGCGCCACCAGCAGCGTGATCACGGGCTGCCCCCTCACCAACAGCCATGGCCAGGCCATCGCCTGCGCGACCGACTGGTCCCGTCTGGTCAGCCATCCGGCCAACCTGGCGCTGCTCATCTTCCCGATCCTCACCGGGCTGGCCTACTTCATCCAGTCGAAGATGAC
>DNAU01000309.1 GCA_003491925.1 Chloroflexota bacterium | reverse complement strand
AGACCACCAGCTCGAACTCGCCGTCGAGCCAGAGGAGGTAAAGGCGAGCCGGAGCGCCGCGGGGGGAGAGGAGGGCGGAAACGAGCACGCCGGGGTCGAGAACGACCCGGAGAGCCCTACCCGGCGCGCCACCCGCCTCCCGACGAGCGCGGTGAAGAAGGTGGCCGCCGCGGTATCGAACCTCGCAACACGGTACGCAGGCGCCCTCAGGGATACGGCGGCGGTCTTGGCCGTTGTCGGGGTCGGCTGCGGTCTGGGCGTGGTTACCGGCGAGACGCTGTGTGCTCTCGTGGCTGCCAGCATTGGTGGCAACATGGTTAGAGCGATGAATGGGACTCGATCGTGGACGCCACTCTCGGCGGCGTAATTCGACCCGGTGGGTGCGGATCGACCAGACGCGGGCCGCAGGCTTCTCGCAAGGGAAGTGCGGGGGGCGTCTAGCCTGCGGCCGCGCCGGCCTTGGGGATGAAACGGGTGTGTGCGGAGTCGTTCCGCCGGTCCCGCTAACCGGTGGTACCTGACCTCCAAGCGGGCCAGAGCTACGGTTCACCGCCTCGGGTTGGCCGGTCACGACCGGGTGCGCCCGCGTGAGGCCCGGATGCTAAGGACAACCCACACCAACTGTCGGCACGCTAGCGTACGGCACCTTCCCGCCTATTCCCCACACCTGCCGGCCCCGCCCTATCAAGTGTCCGGGGGCGTAGAATACCCCTCCGGCGTTCGGCAACGGCCCCCTGGTCCGCTTGCTGAAGCCTCCATGGAGGCGATGCTGTGGCTAGCTCTCAAGCGAGTCATCCGAGAGCACGTGCGGGTGGTCTGACGCGTTGGATTGGGCCGGTATTGGGGGTGGGAGCCGCCGCCATCTTGATGACCTTTGGTGGGTTGGCTGCGTTGGCAGCAACCACGGTGAATCTGGGAACGGCCACATCCTTCGCGGTCCTGGCGGGCACCACGGTCACCAATACCGGCCCGTCGACCATCTCCGGGGACTTGGGCGTCGACCCTGGTTCGGCGGTCACCGGCGCCCCCCTCGTCGAGCCTCCCTACAGCACCTTCACCGCCGATAGCGTCGCCCTGGGGGCCAAGAACGATCTGACCACCGCGTACAACCAGGCGGCGACGGGGGAGGGCACGCCGACCCAGGTAGGTACTACCGTTGGAGACCTCACCGGGCTCACCCTGACCTCGGGGGTGTACCAGACGGGCACCATCCCGGGCACCCCGAATGATGGTGCGATGAGCCTCTCCGGCACGCTCACCCTGAACGGGTCGGGCGTGTTCATCTTCCAAACAGGATCCAGCCTGACCATGGGGACGAGCAGCGTGGTGACCGGCACTGCCTCGCCGTGCGATGTGTTCTGGCAGGTGGGCAGCTCGGCAACCCTTGACGGCCCCACCTTCGAAGGAACCGTCATGGCGGCGACCTCGATCACCCTGGACCCTGGAGTGACGGTGGACGGACGAGTGCTGGCCGGGACTGGCGAGGTCAGCCTCAGCAGCGACACCATCAACGCGTCAGCCTGCATCAGCACCGCGTCATTGCCGACCCCCACTTCCACCCCCACGACGACGCCCGCAGCCACGGTTCCCACGTCGGGGGCGGGGGGGACGTCCTCCCTCGTCGGGACTGGAGTCCTGGTGACGTTTGGGGGCCTTGCTCTGCTCGGGGCAGGTGTGGCGATGGGCACCGTCCGTCGTCGCCGGTTTCCACCTGTCTAGGGTGGCGAAGCCCAGCGCGAGAACCGTCGATCGCGCCGAGTGGCTCCTCTCGAACGACCGGGCCCCTATCTGAGGCGATCGCGTCTTCCCGCCGTGGATGGACCTGCGACCTTGGCCCCCGACGAGGCGAGCTCGCAGACCCGCTGCCGTCGCGGAAGACGACGAGAGGGGCCTCCGAGATGGGACCAGAGCGTGGAGTGGACGGGGTGGGGCAGTAGGAGAGCAAATGACCCCGGCGCGAACCACGATGCCATGGGCAACATAGACGAAGTCAAGGGCAGGTGAAGGAAGCTCTGGGTGCCCTCACCGACGACGACAAGCTCAAGAAGGAAGGTCGTATCGACCGAGCAAAAGGTCGGGCCAAAGACGCAGTCGACAAGGCTGCGGACAAAGCGGTGGGCAAGGATTAGGTGTGTCTGTCAAGTCAGGTGGCGTCCCTGCCATCCTCAGCGGCGAGCGAGGCGGCGGCCGCTCGGGGTGCTGATCGGTGTGTAGTTCTGCTCAAAGTGGTGATAGAGGGTTGACTCATCCGCTTGGGACAGCTCTTCGCCATGCATCTCGAGGTCAGGCGCAGCTCGGACCTGCTCCTTGGTGACCGTGACCTGCAGGTCATCGGGACCGACCTGAACCCCATGCAGCGGCACGAAGGTCAGGTGATGGCCGATGAAACCCTCCTTGACAGTGCCGAACTGCGGCTCGTCGGTCTCGATATCAACGTAGACATCTTGCAGCCTGCCGATGTTCTCGCCGTTGCGATCGACGAGCATCTTGCCGTGCCATTCGGCGACACTCCACGTGGCCTGGTTCTGATCTTCGGTCATATCGGCGTCCTCGTCATCTCCAGAGCTCAGCTTGCCGAGAGGGTGATCCCGAGTGGGCTGGGCAGCGTGCATCTCGCCGGCAAGGGACGAACCCTGGCACCATTATGTGACGCGGCACGTTGAAACGCCAGGCGCGATGGTTGGCTCTCTCATGGCATTCGAGCACCGGATGCGAGCCCTGCCCGGTGACGCCCGGGACCGAGCCCGGCCCCGAAGCATCACGTTGGGGAAGGGATGCGAGCTAGATGGCCCTCTTTGCCCTGCTGCCGGCAGCCATTGACGCCAGCTTGCTGAGAACTCCTGCCACAAAGGCGTAGACGACGATGGCCATGATGTCTGCCCAGACGATGACGCCACCTGTGGAGGCTTGGGTGGCCTTGAAGATCCCGGTGAACGGGGAGGCCAGGAACGTGCCGGCGGAGAAGATGAATGCTCCGAACCCGACATTGGCCGCCCCAGTGGCATGGAAGATGAAGTCGAGGGCTAGGAGAACGATCACGACGGCGGCCATCAACCCGATGATCCCAACCAGCGGAGACTGCCCTGACCACGTCCGCGTCGAGCTCCGCCGCGTAGCGGCTCCCGTGACCGGATCGGCCGTCGTTTGCGTCGTACTGGTCACCCCCCGGTAGCTCTGACCGTCCCCGGTCTCAACCCGGTCCTGCACCTGCGTATCAATCATCTGGAGACCTCCTTCGGTCGCGCCCTGCTCTGAAGCCTCTTGATGTGGTGGCTCCGAGTGATGTGATTCAGTCTGTGGCCAGGATCGCAACAACCGCAGCAACGGTGGCTGAGCGGGAAGAGCGGGCTACCGCTGCGCCGGAACGGGGGCAGCTCTGTCCTGAGCGAACTCACAGCTGCCGACTTCCGGGGAGCGCGGTCTCGAACCACGGACGCTTGTCCCCCAGAATTCAACCGACGTACCCGATGGTGGCGTGGGTCGCGGAGCCGCGCATATGGGCCTGACCTGCTGTGACGGAGGAGTTCTTGAATGGTTGACCCGGTGACCGGTACCAGATCTGAGATGCAGACCATCTGGACGCGCGCCCTGATCGGGGTTCAGCCCAGGTGGGGTCGGGACTTCGACGACCTCTCGAATGAATGGCGCCGCCTCTTCGCGGAGGTCCTCGGGACATTCCTCCTGGTGCTGGCAGCAGCCGGGGGGCCGGCGGTGTCGGCCTACGGTCACGGGGCTGTCAGCCGCGTCGCCTTTGTGTCGGCGCCAGGCCTGATGGTGATGGCGGTCATCCTCTCCATAGGTCTGATCTCAGGTGCCCACCTGAACGGGGCGGTCACCCTGGCGTTTGCGCTCCGCCATGAGTTTCCCTGGAGGCGCGTTCCCGGCTATCTGATGGCCCAGGTCGTGGGATCGGTGCTGGCCTGCCTGCTGCTGTGGGCCCTTGTCGGGAGGGTTGGCCTCCTGGGAGCGACCGAGCCGGGGCGCGGGGTCAGCGATCTGCAGGCGATGGTGATGGAGGCGGCTCTGACCTTTGGCCTGGTGACCGTGATCCTGGGGACAGCCTCTGGGGCCCAGAATGTAGGACCCCTCTCAGCCTTGGCAGTGGGGGGCTACGTCGCGCTGGCCGGCCTCTGGTCCAGCCCCATCAGTGGAGCGTCGATGAACCCGGGCCGGTCCCTCGGTCCCGATCTCGTCATGGGGGACTTCTCCCACTTCTGGGTCTACCTGGTCGGGCCCGTGCTAGGCGCTCTACTGGCAGTGGGGGCAGCTCACGCTCTGCGGGGCAGAGGGGGAGACGCGGTGGCTGAGCGCGCCGCCCAGGGGACCCTGAACACACCGTCGCGTGGAGGGGTTGCCAAGTCGCCTGGGTCGGGCAGCCGGGAATGAGTCCTGCACACGTGCCGACAGGTCCACGAGCATGGGAAGTGACCGTCAAACCCATCTGATATCCCTCGGCCAGGCAGCCGGGCCGGACTCGGTGGAGCATGTCCCTAAGCGATCACAACTATTCAAAGACGAGCACTACGGATCAGAAGACTCCTCCGCTGGCGGCGCTCCCGGGTCGCCGCGGCCTCGATGGCAGGAGCTGCTCCGGGACCTAGGTGGGCGACCAGCTCCACGACCACGACTGTCGACGGTCACGTGATGAGGCCAGCCCGCGCCTGGTGATGCGGCCACTTGCGGTCGCCTAAAAGCAATCGTCCAACGGCTTGACGTGGGGACTCGGGGAGCGTGCACCCTCCTGAGGTCCGGGTGACCCGAGGCTGCTGGGCAGTCGATCAGGGGCATAGGTGGCCGCGTCCAGCGCCCTTTTGCTGCGGTTGTTGCGGCCCCTAGCAGAGATTGGGAGTCACCCGGGGCCACAGATTCGGAGGGCTGCGGGTCGAATTACGGAGGCCTCAAGGCATGATCATCCTCGGCATAATCCTGATGATCATCGGCTTCGTCGCAGCTCTTCCGGTGCTGTGGACGATTGGCATAATCCTGGTCGTGGTTGGGCTGATCCTCTGGCTCCTGGGCAGCATGGGACACGCAGTCGGAGGCCGTCGCTTCTACTACTGACTAAGGGCGTGTCCGGCAGTGCGAGGGACCGGTCGGGCGAGACCATCTGACACCCCGAGGGGTGTCTCCGGCCGGTGCCCTCGATGACTAGAGTGGACGTAGAAGAGCAAGCGCAGTGCGAAACCCGTTGAGGAGGCACCATGGGACGTGCGGACGAAGTGAAGGGCAGAGTCAAAGAGGCTCTTGGCGACCTCACCGACAACGACCAGCTCAAGCAGGAAGGTAGGGTCGACCGAGCCAAAGGCCAGGTGAAAGACGTGGTCGATAAGGCTGCGGAGAGAGCAGCGGGCAAGCACCAAAGATAGTCGTCCAAAGGCGCCCTTCTTACTCGGTGACACCGTCGCCGAGTGGATGCGGACTACGTGGACCGCAGGAGGGGACCCTGCCGGCCTGCAAGCATCCTCAGATGCGGGGTGGGTACCGCCAGCGATCCCGGGAGGACGCCGCCTCAGCCGGCGCCGACCAGGGCCACGCCGGCGACCAGGAGCCAGAGAACGACCACCGCCAGGACGATCCATCTGGCGATGAGGCGGCGATCGTGGCCATGGCGCGAGCGACCGTTGCGGAGATAGGCGCGGCGAACCTCGAGGCTGTCCGCGCCCGAGACGGGTGGCATCAGGTACCCCTCCCCGTGCTCACCCGGCGAGCGCCCGGAGAGGGGTCGGCTGAGCCGCATCCATGCGGAA
Organism: Chloroflexota bacterium; assembly: GCA_003491925.1. Lineage (GTDB taxonomy): Bacteria > Chloroflexota > Dormibacteria > Aeolococcales > Aeolococcaceae > Changshengia. The sequence continues at coordinate 974 of DNAU01000309.1, read as the reverse complement.
GGGCGTCACCGCGAGTGCGCCCACCTGCGCCCGTTGCCGGTGAGGAGGCGGACGATCACCAGGAGGATGACGGCGCCCACGAAGGCGATGATCATCTCGGTGATGGTGGTGTGCCCGGGGATGCTGAAGTTGATGCTGAGCATCTGGGCGAGGAAGCCGCCGGCGAGCGCGCCGATGATGCCGACGACGATGTCGGCCAGGATGCCCTTACCACGGCCGGTCACGAGTTTGCTGGCGAGGAAGCCCGCCACCAGGCCGATGAAAGCCCAGAGCAGGATCGTCCCTGGGTCCAGGGTGAGTGTCACCGAACCGACAAGCATGGTTCTCCGGCCCTCCAAGAGGTCATTCGACCCGGGGTCCTCTTGACGCAGGGACCCGGGTGATCCTCACTCTGGGGAGGGGGCCGAAACAACGGCAGCAACAGGGGGTGCTCCCCCCGCTGGGCACGCCTGGGAGCCGGACGCGGCAGCGTGAACCGGTGGCGGACCCTTGAAGCAAGCGCCGGCCGCAGGCACAGATGCCGAAGCAAGCGTCCCAACCGAATTCAAAGAGGCCTATGCGAACGACAAAAATCGAACGCACTTGCTTTGGGAGCAAGAGGTCCCCAGTTCGAGTCTGGGCGCCCCGACCAGCGGGACTTTCCCAGCCAGTTCTTGAACTCGCGCGGAAGGGTCAGAGAAGGTCCAGGAACGCCGCCGGCGACAGCACCGGCGGCGACACCGTCGCGAGGCTGGTGAGGTCCTTGACCCCGGACACCAGGTGGTCGACGTTGGCGGCCTGGGCCAGGGCGACCAGGTAGTCGTCGCCGGGATCACGGGTGACCCCCTCGGCGATGACCGGGTTCTCCACGGTGATGGCACCCCGGCGGATGACGTCGACGAACTCCGCGACCTCGTCCGGCGTCACCAGGTCACGGAACTTCGGGCGCCGGAGGACACCTTCCAGCTCCTCGAGCAGATGGGGGCAGACCACCA
>DNAU01000118.1 GCA_003491925.1 Chloroflexota bacterium | reverse complement strand
CAGAGCATCATCAGCAAGCTCGGGGCCCACTCCAAGCTCGAGGCGGTCTCGATCGCCATCCGCGAAGGCCTCATCACCGCGCCGGGCAACGAGTACTGAGCTCCCCGCTCCTCGCGGGGCCGCGGGGGCGGGCCGGCTCCGCTCCGGACCACCGCTCCGGGGGCGCTGCAACTAGCTCGCCAGGGGCAGCCTCATCACGACCGTGGTGCCGTGTCCGGGGTCGGAGCCCACCCGCAGCACCCCGCCGGCGTCCTCCACCCGCTGCTCGAGCAGCAGCAGTCCCATGTGACCCCGACGCTGCTGGTCCCCCAGGGTCCCGACGTCGAAGCCCTGCCCGTCGTCGGTCATCTCCAGCCGCATCCCGTCACGGTCCTGGGTGACCGTGAGCTGCACCCGATGCGCCGCCGCGTGCCGCGCGGTGTTGCGCACCAGCTCCTGGACGACCCGGTGGATCAGGCTCCGCACCCGGGCGTCGCAGTCCAGCTCGCCGATGGAGATGTCCACCTCGACGCCGCTCTCGGCGAGCGCAACCAGAAGGCTCGAGAGCGCGCCGGTCAGACCGTCGCGCTCGATCTGGTCCCCCGCCAGGGTGCCCATCAGTCCTCGGAGATCGGCGGTCACCGCCTGCAGGTCGACGGTGATCCGCTCAAGGCCCTCCACCGTCGCGGCCACCCGCTCCGGCGACTGTCCGCCCTCGCGGCGCAGCCCCCGGGCCAGGGTGGCGGTCCGGAGGGTGACGGCGCTGACCAGCTGGATGACCCCGTCGTGGAGGTCGGCGGCGAGCTGACGCCGCTCCCGGTCGGACGCGACCAGGGCCTCGTGGAGAAGCTTCTCTCGCTCGGCGGAGAGATCGGCCTCGCGCTCGACCGAGCGCTCCGCCTCTCGCCACCAATGGCCGGTCTGGCTCCCGGCCAGCTGGGCCAGCCGGAGCTGGAGGGGCAGCACCACCAGGCACACGGTGAGCACGGCGGCGCCCAACCCCAGGGCCACCAGGTCCGCCCAGCTGGTGAGGTGGAGGGCGACCGCGGCGGCCGCCACCAGGGGCACGGCGACCAGGCTGACCCCGATGGCGGCCACCGGGACCATCCACGTCGACCTGCGGGTGACCGCCCCGGCCGGGGCCGCCGGGAGCACCGCCCGGACGGCAGGCGCGACCCCGGGGCGACCCGACGGGGACGAGCCAGCGCCAGCCCCCCGCTCCGCCGTCACTTGCATCGGCGTGGCTCAGGCTACGTCGGCGCGGTAACGAACGGCATGGGGAGCCGGTCGCAAACCTGGCTGGATGCGGCGACGGAGAGGGCCGCGGCGAGGCGGCCTTTGCCGCAGCCGGCTACCCAGGAGGTGAGGGCGGCGTTGCCGCAGCCGGATGACCGGGAGGTGGGGCCGGGATGGCCGCGGTCACCGCCCGCCGGCCCCGGCTGCCGGTCAGCGGTGCGGCGGCCACCGGCATCCCGAGGTCGGCGAGCATGGCCAGGTCCAGCTCGGCGCTCCGGCCCAGGGTGGTGAGGTAGTTGCCGACGATCAGACCGTTGGCCCCGGCCAGCATGCCGTAGGCCTGGAGGTCGCGGAGCACCAGTTCCCGGCCGCCGGCGTAGCGGATGACCGCCCGGGGGTTGACCAGCCTCATCAGCGCGGTGCAGCGGAGGGCGTCGAGAGGACGGAGGGGCGCCTCACCCCCGAGCGGCGTCCCCGGCCGGGGATCCAGGAAGTTGCAGGGGATCTCGCGGGCGCCGAGCTCCTGGAGGGCGAAGGCGAGGTCGAGGCGGTCGCTCCAGGTCTCCCCCATCCCGAAGATGCCGCCGCTGCACAGCTCCATGCCGGCGGCGATCACCCGGCGGCAGGTGGCCTGACGATCCTGGAACGTGTGGGTGGAGCAGATGGTCGGGAAGAAGCGCAGGCCGGCCTCGAGGTTGTGGTTGTAGCGGTGGATGCCGGCGGCGGCGAGCAGCTCGGCCTGCCCGTCGGCCAGCAGTCCGAGGGAAGCGTCGACCTCGATGTCGACCGCGGCGCGGATGGCACGGGCGGCTGCACACACCTGGTCCAGCAGGTGGCGGTTGGGGCCGCGGACGGCGACGACGATGCAGAACTCCGTGCCTCCGAGCTCGCGGGTGTGGCGGGCGAGCTCCACCAACCGCTCGGTGCTGAGCAGCGCCTGGCGGGTGACGTCGGTCTGGTAGCGGGCCGATTGGGAGCAGAAGGTGCAGTCCTCGGGACAGCCGCCGGTCTTGGCCGAGACGATCGATTCGACCTCCACCGCCGGCCCCATCCAGTGGAGGCGCACCCGGTGGGCCAGCGCGATCAGCTCGGGCAGGTCGTCGTCACCGACCAGGACGAGGCGCTCGGCGAGGTCGCGATCGATGGCCTCCCCCTGGTCGATCAGCCGGGTGGCGGCCGCCTCCAGGGGGGCGGAGAGTGCGGGCATGGCCGCGAGGATACGAGAGCGCGGGCCGGGAACGTCGGGAAGGTCACAAAACGATCAAGCGTCGGAGCGTTCACCGCAAACGAGCCTAAGCTCTCGATGAGAGAGGAGCCCCGGACGGCGGGGCGCGGTGGCGCGAGGATGAGTGGATGGTGGTGCTGAACCCGACGACG
>DNAU01000058.1 GCA_003491925.1 Chloroflexota bacterium | reverse complement strand
GCCGAGGCCTGCATGCTCGGCCAGCCGCTCTTCCTGCTCACCCCCGTGGTGGTCGGGGTGCGCTTTCACAATGCCCTGCCGGCGGGCACCACCGCGACCGACCTGGTGCTCACGCTCACCGAGAAGCTGCGCCGCCATGGCGTGGTCAACAAGTTCGTCGAGTTCTGCGGCAGCGGGCTCTCCTCGATGTCGGTCCCCGATCGGGCGACCCTCTCCAACATGTCGCCGGAGTTTGGAGCCACCGCCTCCCTCTTCCCGGTCGACGACCAGACCCTGCGCTACCTGCGCGAGACCGGTCGGGACCCGGCGCACGTGGAGCTGGTGGAGCGCTACTGCCGGGAGCAGGGGCTCTTCCGCACCGACGAGTCCGCCATTCCCGTGTTCACCGAGCTGCTCGAGCTCGACCTGGCCGCGGTCGAGCCTTCGGTGGCGGGCCCGCGACGGCCCCAGGACCGCGTCCCCCTGGCGCAGGTCCGGCGATCCTTCGAGGCCGTCCACGGCGGTGCGGACGCCACCCTGGCGGGGAAGGCCGAGCTCGACCGCCTGGTGGGAGAGGGTGGCAACCCCGTCCGAGCGGCGGGCAACCCCGACACGGGCGGCCACGTTGCGGAGGCGGCCTCGCGCCCTGACACCACCCCTCGCCGGCTCGACAACGGGTCGGTGGTCATCGCCGCGATCACGTCCTGCACCAACACCTCGAATCCCTCGGTGATGGTCGCCGCCGGGCTGCTCGCCCAGAGGGCGGTGGAGCGGGGCCTGATGCCACCCGCCTACGTCAAGACCAGCCTGGCCCCCGGCTCCCGGGTGGTCACGGGCTACCTCGAGCGCGCCGGCCTGCTCCAGCCCCTGGACCGGCTCGGCTTCAACCTGGTCGGCTACGGCTGCACCACGTGCATCGGCAACAGCGGCCCGCTGCCCGCCGAGGTGGCCGCGGACGTGGAGAGCCGCGACCTGGCGGTCTGCGCGGTGCTGAGCGGCAACCGGAACTTCGAGGGACGCATCCACCCCCAGGTGAGGGCGTCCTACCTCGCCTCGCCGCCGCTCGTGGTCGCCTTCGCGTTGGCCGGCACGGTCGAGGTCGACCTGACCAGCGAGCCGGTGGGCATCGGGTCGGACGGGCTCCCCGTCTTCCTGCGCGACATCTGGCCGAGCCCCGAGGAGATCGCCGGCGCGGTCGCGCGCGGGGTGGGGAGCGACCTCTTCGGCCGCGAGTACTCGCGCATCTTCGAGGGCGACGAGCACTGGCGAGAGCTGCCATCACCGGCCGGCGCCATGTTCGCCTGGGATCCGGACTCGACCTACGTGCGCGAGCCGGACTTCTTCGCCGCCATGGAGGACCAGCCACGGCCACCCCGGGACATCCGGGATGCCCGGGTCCTCGCCCTGCTCGGCGATTCGATCACCACCGACCACATCTCCCCGGCGGGGAGCATCGCACCCGCCTCGCCGGCGGCGGCGTACCTCCGCGAGCACGGGGTCGACCTCCGCGATTTCAACACCTACGGCGCCCGGCGGGGCAATCACGAGGTCATGGTCCGGGGCACCTTCGCGAACATCCGGCTCCGCAACCAGCTCGCCGGGGGGCGGGAGGGCGGCTTCACCACCCACCTGGGCTCGGGCGAGGTGATGAGCATCTATGACGCCGCCGTGCGCTACGCGGCCGAGGGGACCCCGCTCATCGTGGTTGCCGGCAGGGAGTACGGCTCCGGGTCCTCACGCGACTGGGCGGCCAAGGGGCCGGCGCTGCAGGGGGTGCGGGCGGTGATCGCCCAGTCCTTCGAGCGGATCCACCGCAGCAACCTGGTGGGGATGGGCGTCCTGCCCCTTCAGTTCCCGGAGTGGGAGAGCGCCGAGAGCCTGGGTCTCGACGGCCGGGAGAGCTTCACGATCAACGGCATCGCCGGCGTCCGGCCCGGAGGGAGGCTGACCGTGGTGGCCCGGCGGGACGGTGGCGAGGAGGTGCCCTTCGAGGTGACCGTGCGTCTCGACTCCGAGACCGACGTCGACTACTACCGCCATGGCGGCATCCTGCAGATGGTGCTGCGTCAGCTCACCGCCACCGGCTGAGCATCACCCCGCCCGGTCGTCGCGCTCGATCAGCGTTCCGTTCCTTCAAGGCCACCTGCGGCGTGGCCATGTCGCGCTCGCGGACAGGGTGAAGAGTCCGGCTCCAACCCTGCGCAATCGGTTCCGGCGGGCTGGTGCAGCATGCGACACCCACCTCGGTCCGAGGCTACACTGATGTGGTGCGCGCTGCGGCCGCCTGCGTCCTGCTTTCAGCCGCCGTGCTCGTGACCGCGACAGGCTGCACTGGGCTGTCGGCTATCCCGGTGGCGTTGCCGGCCAGGTGGTGCTACAGCTGACGGACCCGGGTGCCGGCTGAGCCGTCATACCGCTTCTGCCCCCAGACGCGCGATACCATGGCCGCCCGGTCTCTCCCCCCGGGCGGTCCCCCACTCTCAGCCTCGACGCGATGGGAGGCCCCGCCCACCGTGCGGCTCGGATCAGCCCTCGTCGTCCCCGTCGGGTCGGCTGGTGAACGACTCCAACCAGCGGGTGAACTGCTTCGACATCTTGTCCAGGCCGCCGGCGGTGCGCTCCAGGAACTCTCGGAAGCGCTCGGTGTAGTGGTCCACAGCCTGCCGGAACTCGGCGGATGGAGGTGGCTCCTCGCCGCGCCGCACGTAGTCGCCGGCCATGATCCGGTCGTACTCGCCGCTCTTGACCCAGCGGGTCAGCTCGTAGACGCGACGGACGGGGAAGGGGTGGGTCGAGCCCAGCTCGCGGCCCAGCCGCTGGTGCCGGTCGAAGAGGTCGTCCCACTCCACGTACTCGTCGGCCTGCTGGATGAAGGCGTCCAGGCTGAGCCCCTCGGTTCCCCCTCCGGCCAGCTTCATCAGCGCCCGGCAGGTCGGGAGCGGGTCGCGGAGGGCGATCGCGGCGGCGCGGTCGCAGCTCAGCTCGGCGGCGCGATACCAGGCGAGCAGCGCGGCTATCAGGGCCTGGAGCGGGACGCGCCCCATCAGCGGAAGGCGGGGCACGGTGAACCTGAGCAGCAGCTCCAGGGTGGTCCGGTAGCGCACGT
>DNAU01000055.1 GCA_003491925.1 Chloroflexota bacterium | reverse complement strand
ACGTTGGCGAAGGTCTCGACGTTGTTGATGAGGGTCGGCTTGCCCCACAGACCCGACGCCGCCGGGTAGGGCGGCCGCGGCCGGGGCGTGCCCCTGCCCCCCTCGATGGAGGCGATCAGGGCGGTCTCCTCACCGCAGACGAAGGCGCCCGCACCGATGCGCAGCTGGACCTCGAAGCTGAAGCTGCTGTCGGCGACCCTCTGTCCCAGGAGCCCGGCCCGCTCGGCCTGGCGGATGGCGGTCGTCAGGCGCTTCACGGCGAGCGGGTACTCGGCCCGGACGTAGACGTAGCCGTGGGAGGCGCCCACCGCGTAGCCGGCGATCGCCATCCCCTCCAGCACCTGCTGGGGGCTGCTCTCCAGGACGCTGCGGTCCATGAAGGCACCGGGGTCGCCCTCGTCGCCGTTGCAGACGACGTACTTGCCGTCGGCGGAGTCCGCCTTGGCCACGGTCGTCCACTTGAGGCCGGTGGGGTAGCCGGCGCCGCCCCGACCGCGCAGCCCGCTGTGGGTCACCTCGGCCAGGACCTCGGCGGGGGTCATGGTGGTCACCACCTTGGTGAGCGCCTCGTAGCCGCCGGCGGCCACGTAGTCCTCGACCCGCTCGGGGTCGATCCGGCCGCAGTGCTCGAGAACCACCTTGACCTGGTGGGAGAAGAACGGGTCGGAGGCGATCGGACGGCCGCCCTCGCCGCCCGAGAGGGCGGTGACCACCGCGTCCAGCGACGCGTCGTCGCCGGCGGTCACGTGATCGAAGAGACGCTCCCGCTCGGGGACCGCGACCAGCGGCCCGGCGGCGCAGAGCCCGAGGCAGCCGACTCGCCGGACCGCGACGTCGGTGAGCCCGCAGGCGGTCACGCGCTCGCAGAGCGACTCGAAGACGGCGTCGGACTGCATCGAGAGGCAGCCCGCCGCCTGGCAGACGTCGGCCGACGCGCGCACCGGCCCGTCGGGGATCAGGGGTTCCTGGCGTCGCCGCCGCGCCGGCGTCGCGCCGCCCATCTCGGTCATAGCGCCTCCAGCATCTGTTCGATCCCGTCGGGGCTCATCCTGCCGTGCACCTCGTCGTCGACCACGACCGCGGGGGCCATGCTGCACGCCCCCAGGCAGCGGGCTCGGAGCAGCGAGACCCGCCCGTCGGGGGTGGTCCCACCGGCGTCGATGCCCAGGGTCCCATGGAGCCGCTCGAAGATCGCGCTGGCTCCGTTGATGTAGCAGGCGGTCCCCATGCACACCACGCAGGTGTGGAGCCCCTGCGGCTTGCGCACGAAGTGCGAATAGAACGTGGCCACGCCCAGCACCCGGCTGGGCGGGACGCCGAGGGCCTCGCTCACGTAGCCGAGGGCGTCGTCGTCCAGGAAGCCGAAGACCTCCTGGACGGTGTGGAGGACCTCGATGAGGCCATCGGGCCGCGCCCCCAGGCGGCGGATCTTCACGTCCACCTGACGCCACCGCTTGTCCTCGCGGGGCGGGCTCGGGGGAGCCTCGACGGGCGCCACGGTCATCTGGCTATTCCTCGATGAAGATGCACTCGCCGGCGCACTGGTCGGCGGCTTCGCGCACCCCGTCCTCGTGCTCGGCGCCCACCGCGGCCATGCTCAGCTTGCCCCCCGGCTTGTCGAGGACGGCCCCGTCCTGCTTCACGTAGGAGAGCCCATCGTCGAGCTGGGTGAAGATCGCCGGGCACAGCTCCTCGCAGAGGTTGTCCCCGGTGCAGTACTTCTGATCGATCCAGACCTTCATCGCGTCACCTCCGTCCGGCGGCACCCACCCAGGAACGGAGGGTGGCCATGTAATTGGCTCTCTCGAAGGCCTCGCCGGCCTCCGCGGTCACACGTGAAACCGATCCGCGAAGCTGGGCGGCCGACTCGTACTCGTGGCCGGCCAGCCAGGCGCGCAGCTCCGCCTCCACCCCGGCGACCCGCTCGGGCCCGCGGCGGAGGAGCTCCGAGGTCATCATCACCGCGTCGGCGCCCACCGCCAGGGCCTTGGCCGCATCCTCGCCGGTGTGCACGCCGGAGGTCGCTGCCAGCGACACCGTCTCGGGCACCTGGGGACGCAGCATGGCGATCCAGCGGAGCGGCAGGCCCAGCTCGACCGAGGTGGAGAGCTCCAGGCGGCACTCCACGTCCATGGTCTCCAGGTCGATGTCGGGCTGGTAGAAGCGATTGAAGAGGACCAGCCCCCTGGCCCCCGCCTGGATCACCTGATGGGTGAAGCTGGCCATCGCCGAGTAGTAGGGCGAGAGCTTGACCGCCACCGGCACGGTCGCCGCCCGGCAGACGTCGGCGACCAGTTCCAGGTCGGCGCTCTCGACGTCGGTGCCGGCGACGTACGGGCTGGCGGCCACCCGATAGACGTTGAGCTCGACGGCGTCGGCGCCGGCATCGGCCACCAGCGCCGCGTACCGGCTCCACGCCCCCACCGAGGTGGCGTTGAGGCTGGCGATCACCGGGACATCGACGGCGGCCTTGATCCGCTCCAGGTTGGCCAGGTAGCGGTCGGCCACCGTGGCGCCCTCGATCGGGGGGAAGAAGCCGTGCGCCTCGGGGCTGTCCTCGGCACCCGCCTCGAGCGCCGCGGCGAGGCCGATCTCCTCGGCCACGATCTCCTCCTCGAAAAGGGAGGGGAGCACCAGGGCGCCGATGCCGGCCCCGGCGAGGCGCCGGGCCGACTCGATGTCGCCGGTGAGCGGGCTGGCGGAGGCGATCAGCGGGGATCGGAGGGAGAGCCCGAGGTAGGTGATGGTCAGGTCGACGGCGGTGGCGGTCACGGGGTCACCTCCTCGGCCGATGCCGGGGCGGCCGGCGCCGCACCGGGAACCCGGCCGTCGCCGCCGGGGCCCTCTCGGGCGGCCTCGCCATCGGGGCCGGCCGTGTCGGTGACCACGGTCCGCTGGACGCCGGCGAGCTGGCTGTAGTAGCGCCAGCGCTCGGTGGCGTCGCGCTCCAGCAGGCGCATCAGCTCCCGGGCTCGATCCGGGTGGCTCCGGGTCAGTGCCGAGAAACGCACCTCGGAGCCGACGAAATCGGCCACCGGGATGGAGGGCTCGCGGGAGTCGAGGGTGAGCGGTTGACCGGTCTCCTCGGGGGTGGGGCGGAACCGGTACAGCGGCCAGTACCCGGATCGGACGGCGTCCTTCTGGTGGGTCATCGAGGTCGCCATGTCCAGGATGCCGTGGGCAATGCAGGTGGAGTAGGCGATGACCAGGGAGGGCCCGGGGTAGGCGTCCGCCTCGAGCAGTGCCTTGATGGTCTGGACGTCGTTGGCTCCGACCGCGACCTGGGCGACGTAGACGTTGCCGTAGGCCCGGGCGATGGCGCCCAGGTCCTTCTTGGGAGTGGACTTCCCGGAGGCCGCGAACCTGGCGACGGCGCCCCGCGGGGTGGCCTTGGAGGCCTGGCCGCCGGTGTTGGAGTAGACCTCGGTGTCGAGCACCAG
>DNAU01000198.1 GCA_003491925.1 Chloroflexota bacterium | reverse complement strand
CAGGGCGCGTTCTGTTCGGACCGCGAGCTGGAGGCTCTCATCGACTTCTGGAAGCAGCAGGGGAAGCCCGAGTACCAGGAGGAGGTCTTCCAGGTCGAGGCGACGGTGTCGTGGGCCCGCGACGCCGGCAAGCGTGACCCGCTCTTCGCGAAGGCCGCCCACACCGTCGCCGCCGAGGGTCGGGCGGCGGCCTCGCTGCTCCAGCGCAAGCTCAACATCGGCTACACGCGGGCCGCTCGGCTCGTCGACCAGCTCGCCGAGCAGCGGGTGGTCGGCCCCTTCGAGGGCAGCAAGTCCCGGGAGGTCCTGATGGACGTCCTCCAGGTGGACGAATTGCTGGCCGAGCTGGGGGAGGAGTAGGGCCGGCCCAACCAGGCTCCCGCGGCATCCCTCTCCTCCACCCGGGGCCAGGCCCTCCACGCCTTGAGCAAGGCACCCTGCACGGCGTCCTCCGCGTCGGCGTGGTTGCGCAGGATGCTGTAGGCGATGCCGTACAGGCGCCCCCGATGGGCGTCAAGGCAGAGGTCGAAGCCGACGAAGTCGAGCCCCGCGGCCCGCTCCTGGGTCGCGTCCGGCATGGCCACCTCCCCGAGTGGGTTCATACAAGACAGGACGGACCGGGGGCCGAGTTTACTGACAGGCGCTGCTATCCTTGCCCTCCGGGATGGCGCAGGAGTTCTCGTTCGACGTCGTCAGCGACTTCGACCACCAGGAGATGGTCAACGCCGTCGACCAGACCCGCCGGGAGATCCAGACCCGCTACGACTTCAAGGGGGTCACCGTCGAGATCACCCTGGAGAAGGAGCAGCTGGTGCTGCTCACCGAGAGCGACATGCAGCTTCGGGCCATCCTCGACGTCCTCCAGAGCAAGCTGCACCGGCGCGGCATCGACCTCAAGGTCCTCGACCCGCAGAAGCCGGAGCCGGCCGCCAAGGGCAACGTCCGCCAGATCGTGAAGCTCCGCCGGGGCATCTCCGAGGAGCTGGCCCGCACCCTGACCAAGAGGATCCGGACCGAGCACCCCAAGGTGCAATCGCGCATCCAGGGCGACCAGCTGCGGATCGTCTCCCGGGAGAAGGACGCGCTCCAGGGGGTGATCCGGGCGCTGCGGGAGATGGACCTCGAGGTGCCCCTCCAGTTCACCAACTATCGATGACGACGGAGCGAGGGGCGACGACCGCAGGTCGATCGCGCCGAGCGAAGGGGCCATCGGTACCGTGCACGTGCACCGAATGAGATGACGGGGGGGCCCTCGCTGGTCGCCGCGTTCCCCGAGAGCGCGGTCTTGGGCCGCCGTCTGGCCGAGCTCGGGCTCACCATCGCCGTCGCGGAGTCCTGCACCGGGGGACTGCTGGGGGCGGCCCTGACCGACGTGCCCGGAGCTTCGCGCTACGTCCGCGGCGGGATCATCGCCTACGCGGACGCCGTGAAGGTGGATCTCCTGGGCGTCGACCCCGAGGTCCTGGCCCAGCTCGGCGCGGTCAGCGCCGAGGTCGCCGCCGCCATGGCCAGGGGGGTGGCCGCCCGGCTCGGCGCCGATCTCGGGCTCGCCATCACCGGGGTGGCGGGACCGGGTGCCGAGGGAACGTCAAAACCGGTGGGGCTCATCTACGTCGCCGGCTTCCTCAGCGCCCGAACCGAGGTCGTCGAGCTGCGCGAACGGGGGGATCGCGCGCCGAACCGGGCCGCCGCGGTGGCCGCAGCCCTCCGGCTCGGGTCGACCCTGGTCGCCGCCGATGGCCCACCGGCAGCACCCGGCGCCGGTCGCTAGACTGACCCGCCGTGACCACCGAACCCCGTCCACCCCGCCGCGCCGTCGAGGACTTCCACTTCGGAGCGAGGGTCGTCTCCGCCGACGGCCGGCACATCGGCTCACTCAACTTCATGATCGTCGACGGCGAGAGCTTCGACGTGCATGCGATCGTCGTCAAGGAGACTCACCACTTCTCCGGCCACCACCTGGCCGGGGCCGCCCTGATGGAGGACGACGTCGCGATCCCGGTCGCGGCCGTCCGCGACGTCGAGCGCGACCAGATCACGCTGTCGATCACCTCGGCCGAGGCACGCCGCACCGAGCCGTACCTCACCTATCACTACGCGCCCGTCGAGCGCGGGGATTCCGGCCGGCTGCTGATGGCCGATCTCGCTCAGACCGGGTACGCGCCCCACATGGTGGAGGAGGCGCAGAAGCGGCTCGACGAGCTGGAGATCCATCGCGGCGAGAACGTCATGCTGGGGCTGACCGGGAAGCGGCTGGGGACGGTCCGGGACCTGGTGCTGGATCAGGGTGAGCTGGCCGGGGTCGTCATCCACCCCGAGGGCTTCTTCAAGGAGGACGTCCTGCTCCAGATCCGCTTCCTGGGCAGGAGTGACGACCTCGCCCTCTTCGCCCATCTCAGCGAGGCCGACATCGCCCGGCTGACCCCCTTCCATCCGAGCCGGACCCCGTAGCGCCCTACGGAGGTCCGCGGGAGTCCCCCGGGGGGTGCCGGGGTTCGACCCCAACCCTCCCGGTTGCCGCTCCCCCCTTGCGGCTGGAGCCGCAACCCGCTAGAGTACCCAGCGTACATCTGTTCGCAACAGACGCCGCCGACGCCGGCGCAGGAGATCAAGCCGTGGCAAGCACACAGCAGAGTGGTACCATTGATCGTACAATGGAGGTGACCGGGCGGCGATCGGCCGCCACCACGGAGGCGGACGCGGTGACGACGGAGCGGGAACGAGCCCTCTCGACGGCCCTGAGCCAGATCGAGCGCAGCCACGGCAAGGGCGCGATCATGCGCCTGGGCGACGTCCAGACCCAGCGGGTCGAGATCATCCCGACCGGTGCCCTGACCCTGGACATCGCGCTCGGCGTGGGCGGCATCCCGCGCGGCCGTGTGGTCGAGGTGTTCGGTCCGGAAAGCTCGGGCAAGACGACGCTGACCCTCCACGTCATCGCCGAGGCGCAGAAGAGGGGAGGGGTCGCGGCCTTCATCGACGCCGAGCACGCTC